>JAUWZH010000001.1 GCA_030615435.1 Candidatus Brocadiaceae bacterium
CGACATTTTCCAGGCCAATCTGTCCCAGCGCTTCGAGGGCCCGTGCCCGGCCGACGGGCTGGACATTTACGAGAGGCTCCGCGCAATCAACCCGGCGCCCTTTTCGGCGTACTTGCGCTACCCCGGCTTCGAGATCATATCGTCCTCGCCCGAGCGCTTCCTCTTTCTTGAAGGAGACCGAGTGGTCACCCGCCCCATCAAAGGCACTCGCCCGCGGTTGGAAGGGGACCGGACCTTCAACCGCCGCATGAGCCGGGAGCTGCTCGGCTCGGCGAAAGACCACGCCGAGCTGGCAATGATCGTGGACCTCGAGCGCAACGACCTGGGCCGGGTCTGCCGCTACGGCACGGTGCGCGTGGCCGAACACGCCGTCCTTGAGGCATACCCGACGGTCTATCATCTGGTCTCGACGGTCGAGGGGCGCCTCTACCGGGAGCATCACGACGAGTTCTCGCTGATCCGGGCCACCTTCCCCGGAGGCTCGATCACGGGCGCCCCGAAGATCCGAGCCATGGAGATCATCGAAGAGCTCGAACCCCACGCCCGCGCGCTCTACACAGGCAGCATCGGCTACGTGTCCTTCCACGGGAGGATGGACCTCAACATCGTGATCCGCACGATGCTCAAGATCGGAGGCCGCATCTACATGCAGGTCGGCGGGGGGATCGTGGCGGACTCCGAACCCGAACTGGAGTTCCAGGAAACCCTCCACAAGGGCAAGGCGCTCTTCCTCGCCGTCGGCGCGGAGAACTACGAGGAGATCATGGAAGTGGCCGCGCATGAAGGCTGAACACGTATACCTGAACGGCACAATTCTGCCCCGCTCGGAGGCGAAAATATCGGCCGCCGACCGCGGGTTTCTCTACGGTGACGGTTTCTTTGAGACCGCCCGGATCGTGGCCGGGACGCCATTCCGGCTCGGCCAACACGTGGAGCGCCTGAACCGATCCTGCCTGGAAGCGAAATGGGACCGAGAAATGGACGGGGAGCGGATCGAGGAGGCCGTCGCCGCCCTGGTGCGCCGCAACGAGGTGGCGGAGGGCTACCTGCGCATCACCGCCAGCCGTGGTCCCCATCGGGGGGAGCTCATGGCGCTGGAAGCGCTGGAGCCCACGCTGCTCGTCGAGGCCCGGCCGATGGAGCTGCCCCCGCTCGACGCGCCGCCCCCCTACACCCTCATCCGATCGCCCTACCGGCTGAACGAGCGCTCGCCGCTGGTCCGCCACAAGGCCACCAGCTACCAGGCGAACCTGCTCGCCCTCGCCGAGGGGCGCCGCAGGGGAGCGGATGAGGTGTATTTCCTCAACTCGCAGGGTCACCTGACCGAGGGAGCCATCACAAACCTGTTCTTCGTCCGGTCCGGAAAGGTCTGCACACCGGACGTGGAGTGCGGGCTGCTGCCCGGCATCACCCGGGGCGTCGTGATGGAACTGTGTGTGCGGCACGCGGTCCCCTGGGAGACCGGACACTACGAGGAGGAAGAGCTCGGGCTCGCCGATGAGGTGTTCTGCACCAACTCCCTGCGGGGGATTGTGCCGGTAGAGGCCATTGTGGAGGTGCGAGAACATTTCGCCGAGCGCCCCCTCACCACGCGGCTTCAGCGCCTTTACGCCGCCCTGGTGCGGGCAGAATGCGCAGACGCGGGGGAGGCCGGAGGGCGACGCTCCGCCCACCCGTAGCCCCCCAGGGGCGGGCTTAAGCTCCCCCCCGCAGGGGGTCACCATGTCCTGGCAAAGAAACTCTTTCTTCTTGACACCCCGCTGCGGTGGGGTTAAACTCCATCGTTCGCGGTGAGGGCGACCGTGGGCGCGGCCGCCAGGTTTCCCGGAGGAGGGGGTTCGCCTGACAGGGACCGGAGGATTGCCAAATGAGGATCCATCGCAAGGACCTTATGGGATTCGTTGTCGTGGTGACGGTGCTGCTGTTGGGTTGCGAGATGGTGTGCGGGCGGCTGGCCGGGCGCGAGATATCCGAACCGCGGCCCACAGCGCGGGCGGGTAAGGTCATTGATCCAGCCAACATCCAGCTCGACCTGGAAGCGGAAGGGTTGAAAGTGTGGTGGCGGCAGGACATCGGGCAAGTCGCCGGAGGCAAGAATCTCAGACATATCTACTTGCTGGACAACCTGCTGGCGGCGGAGACGCTTGACGGGACCCTGTTCTACTTCGATGCGACCACGGGGGTCTGGACCGGCATCACGCGCCTGAAGTCCTCTCTGCTTGCGCCCCCGGCGATCCACGAGAAGACCCTGTATGCGGTCTCCGGGCGCGCCCTGCTGATGGTCAATCGCGAATCCGGTCTGATTGAGAAGCGTCTGCTCGCGCAGATGCCGGTCTCCTGCCAGCCCCTTCCGTTCTACGACTTCCTCATCCTGAGCGGCGGGAACGGGGACATAGTCTGCCTGGATCCGCAAGAGGACGGCAGACGCATATGGCGGGTCAGAGCCGGCGGCTCAGTTGACGAACCTCCGCTGCTCAGAGATGCACGCATTTACGCGGTCGGCTACAAAGGGAAGGTAGTGGCGATTCCCGTGCACACAGGGATCGTGCGCTGGGACTGGAGGCCAAAAGCCCCGTCCAAATTGATCTCCGGCCTGGCACTGGCCGAGGGCTATCTCAGCGTGGGAGATAACAGGGGATTCGTTTACCGCCTGACGGCAGAAGACGGCATCTTCGTGTGGAAGTACCCGGCTGGCGCGCCCGTTGTGGCCACTGCGCCCATCGGCGAAAAGCTCCTGGTATTCACCCACCGTGGCGGGGTCCTTTGCCTGGATGTCGCCGGAGTGGAGCCTGAGCTTCTGTGGAAGCATCCCGACGGCCTGAAGCTCATCGCCACGGGAAAACGCGACGTCTACATGCTGACCTCCGATCGCTGCGTGACGTGCGTCTCTCTGAAGAGTGGCAAGGAAAAATGGCGCCTGCCGCTGGCCGAAGACTGCGCCGTCGTGTCCGAGCCCTCTGAACCTGCTTTCTACGTGTCGCAGGCCCGCGGCGCCATAATGGCCATCAGGGAACTGGATTAAGGTCCCGGTTGCTGCCGTCCGCTCGGTTTCGTCTCGGGGCCGGCATGGCTGTGGCAACTCGATCCCGTTGAGGGCGGTTGGCGGGAATGCGGGACGGACCCTCCCCACGAGGCGCGCCCTCATGCGGCCCTCCGAGATTGCCCGCAACTACGCCGCTGGACCGCCCAGGTCCCATTCGACGGCGCTCTCAGCGTAGCGTAGAACCACCCGCATGCCGGAAGCATGGAAAAACCCCGCCTACCACAAAAGGCGGGGCTTTTCTACGTGCCTTCAAGGCGGCCCCCGAACCGCCAAATACTGTAACCGCCCCGGAAAAACTCCTCAGGGCCGGTCCGTCTACAGATCGTCGCAAGTGACCACCGTGCCAAGGCTCCCAATGCCCCCTTGGGAGGCCGGCAGCAGGGGCGAACCGGGGATTTGCGCCCTTACACGTCTTTCGCCTGAACTGTCTTCCGGCCGTTCGCCTGGGCGCGCTCCGCCGCTCTGTCAAGGCATTCGTAGAGGCTCTCGTTGGCCGCTTCCAGCACTTCCGCCGAACACATGAGGCCCTTCGACTTGATGTAGGCCTTCGCCTTAGAACTGACTACCAGCATCTCTCTGCACTCCCCGCTCTTGGCCATAAAAAAACCTCCCAATCCTTGAAAAAAGGTCTACCGAAAAAGCCCGCTTGCGACGTTCCATGGATATTATCACCTGTACGAGCCGAGTCAAGCGCAAAATCGGCGAAAACAGGGAATTTCGGCAGGAATCGCGCATCTCGCGCCTGCTGAGGCACGCCACTGTGGCCTGGCGCCCCCCTTGGCCGGGGAAAGGCGCTTGGAAAATGAACGACGGAAGGTCGACTGAAAGTCAGAGGATCGGGAATCGCCTCAGGCGCTTCTGTGTCGCGTGCGCTGTCCCGGTTTGCAGGCGCGAGCGCGGTGCACTAAACTAATGAAGCGGGCTCGCAAGGCGGGGGAAAACAGCGCCGGCAGCGGGGACGGAGCCATGTCGGAGCAGGGAGAAAAGCTGACGCGGCGAGGTTTCCTGGCTTACGCCGCAGCCTCTGGAGCGGCGTTGGCGGGCCTGCGCGCACTGTCGCGCTGGCAGAGGCCTTTCGTGCTGAGGGGGCACGCCCCCTCGCAAATGCGCCCCGGGTTGGCGATCGTTCACGGAAGCGCTCCTTTGCCCGCCCGGGAGGCGGAACTGGTCGGGAGAATGACGCGCTCGGCGGTCGCAGCGCTGGGAGGGATGCAGAAACTCGTCCGGCCGGGCTCCACCGTGATCGTCAAGCCCAACATCGCCTGGGTGCGCTCCCCCGAGCTCGCCGCCAACACGAATCCCTGGGTGGTGTCGGCGATCGTGCAGATGTGCCGGGAGGCGGGGGCGCGCACCGTGAGGGTGATGGACCGCACCATCTCTCGGAACCCCCGCCCCTCCTACGAGGCGAGCGGCATCGAAAAGGCCGCCGCGGCAGCCGGGGCCGAGGTGGCTTACGTGGACGAGGCGCGGTTCGTTGAGGTTGAGATCCCCGGCGGTTTCGTGCTGAAGAGGTGGCCCTTCTGCGAAGAGTTCGTCAGCGCCGACGAGTGCGACGTGCTGATCAACGTGCCGATCCTCAAGGACCACGGCACGAGCCGCCTGACCATGGGCCTGAAGAATGCTTTCGGCATGGTCGGCGGCGAGCGGGGCGAGCTGCATCGCCGGATTCACAGGAAAATCCCCGACCTGCACCGCGTGCTCAGGGTGGACCTGACGGTGCTGGACGCATACCGGGTGCTGCGCAAGCACGGGCCGACCGGGGGGCGGCTGGAGGATGTGGATAACTCGCCCGATGGAGCACGACGCATCGTGGCCGGCACCGACCCCGTCGCGGTGGATGCCTACGGGGCCTCGCTGTTCGGCTACGGCCCGGACGAGATAGGGTTCGTCCAGCACGCCGAGGATGCCGGACTCGGGAAAGCGGACTGGCGTTCCCTCCTTCTCCACGAAGGGCAAATTAGCCGCTGAGGCTCGCGGAATACGGACAGGCCGCCTCGACTGCGAAAAGCACGCTCTGCTGCACTTACCTTTCTCTCCGGGCAGCCCATCGGTCGCCCGATGCCACAGCGGCCCTCCCGAGAGGCCGACTGGCAGAGTTCCGCCTTCGCGAGTGCGGCGAAGCCTCGGCGGAGGAGCCTGGTGTGTCCTTTCGCCGCTCGCGGGGAGGGCACGTGGGCATGCCGCAAGGCCCCCTGATGCAGGGGCCGGCAGCAGGCACGCCGCCGTTCTTCCTCGGCAAAAAATGGGCTCAGCCCGAACGTTCATTGCCGAGAATTCCTTGACCGCAGAGCAAAATCATGTTAGTATATTAGCACTTACTTAACGAGGCCCATCGTGCGCGACGCTAGAAGACTCGCCAGAATATTCAAGGCCCTCTCGGTGGAAACTCGCGTGCGGATACTTCAGTTGCTCAAAGACCGCCCGCTGTGCGTCGGCGCTCTGGCGGCCAGATTGAGCGTCTCCTCCGGGGCCGTGAGCCAGCATCTGCGCATCCTTCGCGATGCCGACCTGGTGGTGCCTGACAAGCGAGGTTACTTCGTGCACTACCACCTGAACGAAGAGACGCTGGCAGAGTGGAAACGAATGGCGGACGTCCTGCTCTCGAAGCAGGAGGGTTCAAAGTGCTGTGGGGGGATTCCCAGAGCGCTACCTGAAAAGTGAAAGGAGCGATTGGCATGTGTAACAGGGAGAAGGCGAAATCGCAGGGATGTCGCAACCCGGACCAGTCCAAGGGCGATCCCAAGGAGTGCAGTCCCGAACAGATAAGAGAATGTCACGGCGACCTCGGAGGACATCCGTGCGTTGAGCCGGCTGAGGATAGTTGACAGCGCATGCGGGGCAGAGGCGATGTGCTGCGCGGAGGGGGGGCGGGCCTGGTCCCCCACAGCCTGTGGCTCCCGTTTGAGCAGGAGATACGTTGAGCATGGAGAACGTCATTGAGGCGCGCGGCCTTGTGCGCCGCTACGGTGAGCTCCTCGCAGTGGACCGCGTGAGTTTCCAGGTGCGCCGCGGCGAGGTCTTCGGCTTCCTTGGTCCCAACGGAGCCGGCAAGACCACAACCGTGAGGATGCTGACCGGGGTGATTCTTCCTTCGCAGGGGACCGCTCTGGTTGACGGCCACGACGTGGTCCGTGAGGCCGTGGCAGCCCGTGAGCACATCGGAACCGTTCCGGAGGAGGCCAATGTCTACGCGGACCTGACGGTCTGGCGGAACCTGATGCTGATGGCTGAGCTGCACGGGGTGCCGCGGGTCAGGCGCACGAAGCGGGGCAAGGAGCTGCTGGAGCTGTTCGGGCTCTCCGATAGGACCGGGCAGAAAGGGAGGGCTCTCTCCAGAGGGCTGCGTAAGCGCCTCATGCTGTGCATGGCGTTGATCGGCGAGCCGACGGTGCTGTTTCTGGATGAGCCCACCAGCGGGCTCGATGTCGCCAGCGCGAGGCTGATCCGGGAGCTCATCGTCAGGATGAATCGCCGGCAGGGCATGACCGTCTTCCTGACCACCCACAACATCGAGGAGGCGGACCAGCTCTGTCACCGCATTGCGATCATCAACAGGGGGCGCATCATTGCGACGGACACGCCCGAGGCGCTGCGGCGCCGGTTCGAGGCCGTTCGGTCGGTCGAGGTCAGTCTCGCCGGCGAGGGCGTGGACGCGAAGGCGCTTTCGAGCCTGGAGGGGGTGAGCGAAGTCGAACGGCTGGCCGGCGGCTTTCGGCTGTTGACAAGCGAGCCGGGCCGGGTGGCGCAGCAGGTCGCGTGGCTGACGCGGCAGAAGGGAGTGCCCATTCGGACCCTGCGCACCTGCGAACCCAGCCTTGAGGATGTGTTTCTGCGTATCACAGAGGATTAGGGAGCACAGAGCCGGTGAATGAACGCCACCGACACGGCAGGCGGCCTGCGTGGCGGCGTGAGCTGCACGGCATCTACGTCATTGCCAAGAAGGATGCGATGATCTATTACGTGCAGCCGCCGGTATTGATCTTCGGCGTGCTGTTTCCCATTTTCGTTTTCCTGGCCTTCGTCGTGGGCCGGGACGTGGCGCCGGAGACGGTTGTGCCCGGGATGCTGGCCATGGCGCTGTTTTTCACGGCCTCTGCGATGGGGCCGCTCGTGACGCCCTGGGAGCGAAGGGCGAGGACCTACGAACGCCTCATCTCCAGTCCAGTCTCTCAGTTGTCGCTCATCCTGGGGGACGTGCTGGCAGGAGCGTGTTTCGGTGTGGTGCTCTCGCTGCTGCCGCTGGCTTTGGGCTGGGGCCTTACCGGCGCATCGCTGTCCAGGCCCGTGTTGCTGCCCGGGGCCATCGCGCTTTCTGCGCTGTGCTTCGCCGCGCTTGGCTCCCTTCTTTCGGCCCCGCCGACAGACAACCCGTCGCAGGTGATGATGCTGTCCAATCTCGTACGACTTCCCCTTATTTTCATCAGCGGCGTCTTCGTGCCGCTCGCTGAGATGCCCGCCTGGAGCCGGCCGTTGGTCCCCCTCTCTCCCCTTTCATACTGCACGGACATGGTGCGGGCGGCCTTCGGAACACAGAGCTACTTTCCTCTGTGGCTCGACCCGCTGATGCTCGCCGCCTTCACCGGGGCATTTCTCGTGGTCGGCCTGTTCTTCCACCGGCGGGCCCGCGCGAAGGCCCTCTGAGCGAGCAGCGCGGGCCAGGGCGAGAAGAATGCTTGCGGCGCGGCGGCTGCCGGACAAGTGGCCCTCCGGCCCAATGTGGCCGCCTTGAACGGCAACCGTGGCTTCGCCGTAGGGGTCGTATTTAATCTTCTCGTCGGTGTCACCACTGGAATCGGTTACAGCCACTACGTTCCAGTTTGCCTGCTGACAGTAGAAGTGGCGGCTCCGATCCGCCGCCGTCTACACAGTCACCATCATCGTCCGTATCCTTGTCAAATATGAGGACCTCGTCAATGTAGATGCCGCCGTAGACGTACTGCCTGCGGGCCTCCCACTTGTCGTCCTCTGCGCCCTCGCCGTTGGTGTCCCACTCCCTCTCTTCGAGCACCTGCCAGCCATCGCAAACGCATACGACACCCGCAGTAGCTGTTCCGCCCAGTTGCCCGGTGTGGCACCCCCGATACCACGAAAGTTGGGGTCCTTCCCACGCTCGCATCTTACCGCCGCGCAAAGGCCCCCGGAACACCACCTGTGTAGTCTCTTCTGAGAACTCGGAATTAGGGAGTGAGCGTCATCGCAAGGGTTGACCCCGGGGATGAAGACCCACCCTCTGCTGAAGCCATGCGTAGAGGGGCTGACTCTGAGCCTTCCCGAAGTGGAGGAGACCCGTCCCGTGCTTTTTCACAAACTCAATGTGGACCACCCGGTCGTTCTGTAGGCAGAAAAGGTACTCTATCTTTCTGCCGCTCTGAAGCTGCACGACCACATAGAAGTAGCGCCGACTGGCTATGGGCCTCGATGGCTCTGCAGTTTGCAGCGCAGAGACAAACCTTCTCAGCTCCTCCTGCCCCGAGATTTGGTCTACGACGCTATTGGCACGGTACCAATCTTCATACAAAGTGACCGTCCTTATCGACGCCGCCGACAGCAGTTCAATTGCCGTGTACATCTGCTCTTCAAGGGCACGAGACTGTACGGATGATATCCTGTCCTCCATGAGCATCCTGCCAAGCATAAACGTGATTACCGCGAGAGAAGCCAACATGACAGCCAAGGAAACCACGATGCTAGTAGTACGCCACGACTTCTTCGTTGTCGCCCTTCCGGAATTCGCATCAGCCTGCGCGGTTGGGCGTGGGCTGGCTGCTCGGTCAGAGGGCTTCTGCTCCGCAACGGAGAGCATGGCCCCTTTGACCCGATCGCTGCCCAGGTACCTTAGCACGAACCCCAACGGGACACCGATGATGGCGGCATTCAGAAGGGCCCCCAGCACGAAAGGCAAGAGGAATTCCGATGCCGGCCCAGAACCAGAGCCCAAGCCCACCGCAATGCCGATCAGCTGGAATGCCGCAAAACCAATCACAGCGGCGAACGCCAGGGCCGTCAAGATCCGAAGAACCTTGCGAGCCCATTCGCTGAGCTGCAAGAGCTTCCAGCCGGATATCAGAGCCAGGACGCCCACAGCGCACAACGTCATCGCGATAATGCCAGAGCGCCCCAGAGCAAACGCTTGGCCGTCTGTTGGTGAAACGCCGGAATTGGTCTGGCGTATCAGCAGCAGCATGTAGGCCCCCATGCCGGACCCGGCGCACAACAGCGCCCCAACCACAATCCAGAACCAACCAATAACAGTGACACACGTCGGACGCTTGTCCCCAGGCATAATTCCTCTCCTCGGCAACCGTCACTCTATTTCAAGTCATGCCAGCTGGTCCAGGGCACGGAAACTCCCTACTCCTGAGCATCGCATGTGCCTATGATATCGTCATCCATGATCTCGTACTTACACACCAATAGTCCCACAGGCAGAGACACACCGACGTAACCACCCCCACCCGTAACCCGCTCTTCGGCTGGGGTGAATATTCCGATGAAGCCCGAGACACCCGCGAAACCAAGTCCGGCAGACCACTCAAAGAAGAAACCTTTGTACGCTTTAGGACAGTTCTTGCCAGTGATGTTCCCCAAAGGATGTGCACTCCACACTATTCCAGCCGCTACCCCTTGGCAGGTCTTTTGCAGGTTTACACGGTGCCTGCAGTTATTCTCATCGCAGCAATACATCTTGATAATCTTTGAAGACCAGCGGCCGCCATCCGAGAGGAACGGCAGCGTGATACCACCCTCAAGCTGAATGTCCCATCCGCCATAGTAGGAAATGAAACCCGAGTATCCCGCGCCGACTTCTTGCCAGGTTGCTCGACCAGGAAGCCGGCCTGCAAAGATCGGGTCTGCCAGCTTGGCCAGTTCCAGGTCGATGCGCCGGCCAATGCGTCTGTCGAGTGCCCTGCCTTGCCGCCAAGCCCACTTTGCTCCCCGCCCGGCTCTTTGTGCTCCCCGCCAAGTTTTGCGCCAGAAGGGCTCCCAACCAAAAGGATCCGAGTAGTATGTCGGGCAACCGTCCACGTATTCATATAGGCTCAGGGCTTGCGCCCAGCCGATCGGATCCCGTTGCAGGAACCTGCCCAGGACGGGGGTGTAAACGCGATTGCGGAAGTAATACAAGTCAACTTCTGAGTCCCAGCGGCGGCCCTGGAAGAGGTAGGGGTTGCCGGTGGCGGAGTGGCCGCCTTGGACCGTGACGGTGGCTTCGCCGTAAGAGTCATACTTGATCTTCTCGTCGGTGTCTCCGGAACTATCAGTAACTGCAATGACGTTCCAGTTTGCCTGCTGACAGTAGAAGTGGCGGCTCGATCCGCCCCCATCCGTGCAGTAACCGTCGTCGTCCGTATCCTTGTCGAATATGAGGACCTCATCAATGTATATGCCGCCGTAAACATCCTGCCTTCGAGGCTCCCACTGGTCGTCTTCTGCGCCCTCTCCGATGGTGTCCCATTCCCTCTCCTCGAGCACCTGCCAGGCGTCGTAGAGGTATATCACGTCCGTGCCTGTGGCGAGGTCTTTCTTCACCCTTCGATTCAGGCCGTCGTAGTAGTACTCCACCACAGTTGACCATGCAGGCGTCCCCTCGCCGTAGTCGTCCGAGTGCTCCACCTTGATGAGCCTGTTGCGGTAATCATAGTGGAAGCGGTCGGCCTTGTTGGTCGGATCGGTCCTGTCGGGCAGGATATACAGATTCCCGCTCTTGCTCGCGCCCTCGCCCCAGTCCAGGTTGAACGATCCAACGCCGCCCTGCGGGTCAAGCGCCGTGATCTCGTTCACGGTGTTATGCGTGCGCGTGTCGTAGGGCGTGTCATCCACCCTGTTCGTCTTGCTGACAATAGCGTCCCAGTTCCCGATCACCTCGAGCGTCCAGTGCTGTTCCCTGGCCGGCGTCCCCGTGATGGCGTCTTGCACCTCGTTGAGATCGCTTACCGTACGGCACAATCAGCCACCCCAGGCTTCTTAAGAGGCGGAGAATCTAATCAGTCCGCCCCATGTGTTTGTACGTGGGCGAAGCGATGACAGGTCCTTTTCCCGGCACTATGATCTCCAACTCATTCGACCTCGCGCCCGCCCATTTGAAGTACAGCTTGTGTTTTCCCGGCCCGAGCCAGTCTCGTATCTCATGATCCGTCATCCCAAATGCTATGAAGTTCTCTGCCGGAGCAGGGGGAATGTGTCTCGCAAGAATGCGCTTCAGTGAGACCTCCGGTTTGGGACCAGGTAATCGTGCTCTTTCAGCATCTATATAGAACTCAAACTCTTTGACGCCAAACGGATGCACCAAAATCGTCCGCTTGCCAGAAATAGAAATCTTGATAAGGAGCTCGCCTAAGTCCGTTCTTTCTGCCCTGACGCCCAAAAATAAATTGACGTTTTTCTTAATCCCTGCCTGACTGACAACGCAGCCGTTGAGAACTAACACGAGCGCACAAGCCGTGATTTGTAGATATTTCCTCACTGATTGAAAAACCTCCTTGAGGAAGCTCGGAGTTCGCAAAGCCCGAACCGAGGGAACGCAGAACAAACATGAATACGCATAACCATGACTCAATAACGCACTTTGCACTGTGGGTTAGTCTTCTCGAACTCTCCGATCTGTTCCTCCGTTATGAAATAGCAGCCCCTTATGTCGAGCTCCCTTAGTTTCGGCATGTTGCCAAGGACTCCTATTTCCTTCACCCTAGGGCAGCCCGCGACGCACAGGTATTCGAGCTCCTTAAGACGGGCCAGCGGCCGTAGGTCTTCTACATCCTTACAGCGCATTAGATCCAAGTAATTGAGGTTCTTCAGAGTGGACAACGGCTCCAAATTTGATGTGCCGCTACACTCCCTCAGGGTTAAAAATCTTAGTTCGACAAGGCTCGCAAGCGATGAAATGTCTGCAATATTCCGACAGCGCCAAAGTTTGAGAGCCTTGAGATGCGTAAAGCCTTCAAGCGGCTGCAAGGTACTGATCCTGCGAGGTTTTCCACGAATACTCTCGTCGAAGTAGATGGTGAGTATCTTGGGACTCCAATACCTTTCGCAGATTGCCGCGAATTGGCCTTCGTCCAAATTTCGGAAAGGGGAGAAACCTATGACCTCTGCGTTACGACCCCTACCCAACATCAGCTCAATGCAATTGTTAGCGTCTCTCTCCCCAAAAACAAGAGGTTGAGACTCTTCCCCAGAGAAGACATAGGGCCAGTCCTTTGCCCCACCGGACAAGAACCCCCTCCTCACACGCACGACTAAGGCGTCACCAGGCCCGACCCTTAGCACCTTCGTAGTGGCAGGCGGAAAGAACGTTCCGTCGAAGGCTTCCTCGCCAGTCATCAAATTCTGTGCGAGGACAAGACTTTTCATCACTACTTCTGATCTTTCAAGTTCCTCGTTAGACTTTGAAGCTAGCCTTTGGGGGACCGATCCTCCTGTCGCTGACTTGGCGTTTGGCCCTGACCTTCGCGTGTAGTTGCATGAAACCAAGCAGATAATGGTGCTGAGTGCCAAAATGGAAAGTGCCTGCGCAGCGTACGGACGGTTCATATTCCCAGACATGTGCGCTCTCCAGAGAGTGCCAGGTTCATATTCAATTATCGCTCAGCAGCCACAAGAGCTGCTTCGTATTCTTCGTCTGGCACACGCATGCTGGCCGGGGAGTGCACAGGCCAGCCCAATTGCCTTAGAAGCGCGGTTCTGTCCCTGAGTCCAAAGGCACTCTGCTGCCGCATCACCCATCCTAGGCGCTCCATATAAACAACCCGCCTCGGTCCCATGGCTACCAAGATTTCTCCACCCGGCAGTATGGAGACTCCGTTTCGGCACCTCCACCGAAGATCCCAATTATCCCTCGTACCCTGCGCCCAATCCAACGACCTGGCCCGGCGGCAGCACCCACTATACCACGGCCGATGCCAATTGGAATATCTATTAGCCAATGCACAGGTGGGCGATAAATTGAGTATCTGCAGTAACCATTAGCGTCCGAACCCACGCCTGGACTTACCAAATCTAGCGACCCACGCTCGCCTATCAGCTGATTGTTCTTGTCGTAACAACATTGCTGACACCACTCGAACCATCCGCATCCCAATTCTCTGTAACATGTCCCTCTGTGGAGGATGCTCCCCCACCGCACCCCCCAGAACCCCTGACCCTCCTCGCACCAATGCGGAGGCCCGTTTGCAGCGTAATCCTCCACGCTCTCGGGGTAATTCTCTGTCGGGTCGGGTTCGGTGTCCGGGCAGGATGCTTGCAAACCGAATGGATCCACGTAATAAGTGGGAACAGACAGCCCATACTGGTACAGGTTCGTAACTATCACACTTATAATGGGATCACGCTGCAGGAAACGGCCGAGGACGGGGGAATAGACGCGGTTGCGGAAGTAATACAAATCAACTTCATCATCCCAGCGGCGGCTTTGGAAGAGGTAAGGGTTGCCGGTGGCGGAGTGGCCGCCCTGGACTGTGACGGTGGCTTCGCCGTACGAGTCATACTTAATCTTCTCGTCGGTGTCTCCACTGGAATCGGTTACGGCCACTACGTTCCAGTTGGCCTGCTGACAGTAGAAGTGGCGGCTCGATCCGCCGCCGTCTACACAGTCGCCGTCGTCGTCCGTATCCTTGTCAAAGATCAGGACCTCGTCTATGTATGTGGCGCCGTAGACGTACTGCCGCCTGGGTTCCCACTTGTCGTCCTCCGCCCCCTCGCCGTTGGTGTCCCACTCCCTCTCCTCAAGCACCTGCCAGCCGTCATAGAGGTAGATCACATCGGTGCCTGTGGCGAGGTCCTTTTTCACGCGGCGGTTGAGGCCGTCGTAGTAATACTCCACCACAGTTGACCACGAAGGCGTCCCCTCGCCGTAATCGTCCGAGTGCTCCACCTTGATGAGGCGGTTGCTATAGTCGCACACATACTTGTGGTCCCTGTCTGCAGAACCGTCCTGGGTGAGGCTCCCGGCTGCATCATAGGTCAGCGAGATCTGCGTCTCGCCCATCCAACCCGTAGCATATGGAATCCACCGAGGTGGGTTCCTGCACAATCCTGCCCACGACAACGCCATCACTGACCGTCAGTCACTGGTGAACGCGAAGAAGTGCCATGTCAGCATTACCCCGTCGCCCTCGAGACCATCTCCAGGTGAAGGCGTCCCGGCGGTTCCGGCCTAACTCTGAAATACAGTGGGCTCATGCCGTCGCAGGCATTCATTCGTCTCGCCGCAACAGCCTCTGCCATCGCGTCAGCCCATAAACTGGCGTCAGGATAAGGAATAACTCCAGCCCGACCGAGACGGTTCCCACCTTTGCAGCCGTTCGCTGAAGCTTGTGGGCGACATGGAGGCTGAACAGCCCTAGGGACAAGAACCACAAAGGGATCAGAAGTCCTATTTCGAGGTCGCTCGCCACGTCAAGCCAGCCGCTCAACTGCAGCCGGGGCTTTCCCGTCGTTGATAAGTACACGGCCAAAGCTGCGATCTGAAGCAGGCAGATAATGCTCATGAAATTGTGAAAAACCAGGTAAACCGTTAGAATCCGCTTCAGCAAATGTCTTCTGTTCCTCAAGGGTATTCCTCTCTGCCTATATTCTCGGGCGGGCTCCTGCCGGACACAGAGTCGCGCATGCGCGTGAACCAATAAAGGGGGCAACCGAAGGGCCACACGAAGACTATCACGGCATACCAGAGGGCCTTCTTCCAGCCGTGATACCGCCTGTCAACGCACGAACAACACCACACAATGCAGCCGAAGATTAGCACCATCAGTACGAACGCGGCAAAAAAACCGGGAGGCACACGCTTCCAGGGCGTCTCTTGAGCCACGAGGAAGCCACCCGACGAGGTAACTGCGTTCCAGATAACCCATGCGCTTGCCAGGGGCCAAAGTGCGAACAAAACATCCAGCAGTATACAGCCGAAATGCCGGAGCCTACTCTGCGCCTTAGCGTGCCGCGACATGGCGCGCCCCTCTCTCTCTTCCTCGCTGTCCTAGAGTGCTTCCCATGGTTTCGCGGGCTCAGGTGTATCGACCCACTCCGGTGTTTCGAGGTGCAAGCTCTTTTTCGTGCATAGCCCCTTATCCAGTATTTGTTTCTCTGTCCACATGAGAGACTCCAGCTCGTGCTTCTTGTAACACGCATAGAGCTTGGTTTTCGAAGCTCCTACCAGTTCGAAGTTAAAGCCGAGGCCTGAACCCGCTCCACCGGTGCCTCCCGAAGTACTGGCCCCGATAGTGACGATCAGGCTCAGACTTACGTTCGGTCCTTCGAGGGACCAACCCCTCAACGAGTCTGAGTCCTCGGCCCCCGAAACACTCCCCAGGACAAAGCCTCCCTTACCGCCTAGGCCTGGCCCCGCCATCCAAGTGGTCACCGACCCGCGGCAGGTCGGCACCCGGTAGATGTCCTGCAGGATGCAGCCAAGCTCTCCGCAGTCGTATTCGTAGTACCCGATCCTCTTCCTCTGCTTGCAGGTGAAAGTTCCGACTGCCTTGGTGTAGCTGCCCACGAAGAAGCTACCGCTGCTAAACGTGCCGCTGAACCACCACTTTCCCCCACGGCACTCTACCAGTCCAAAGGGGTCTACGTTGAACGTCGGCCGTGACCCTGAGTACACATACAGGTTCTTCTCGGTCTTAACATGGCCTGCCGGGTCCCTCTGCAAGAACCTCCCCAGCACGGGGCTGTAAGCGCGGTGGCGGAAGTAGTAGAGGCTGACTTCTGAGTCCCAGCGGCGGCCCTGGAAGAGGTAGGGGTTGCCGGTGGCGGAGTGGCCGTCCTCGTTGTAGGTCATAGTCACCTCGCCGGTGCACGAGGCCAAATCCCCCTACGCCCCGCAAGCATAGAACCTGCAGACTACAACCTCAGCCCCCGTTCTGTAACCGCTTGGGAAAAAATGGTGGAGACGAGGGGAGTCGAACCCCCTACCTCGGCAGTGCGAGTGCCGCGCTCTCCCAAATGAGCTACGTCCCCACAGCATTATACGCAGCAGCACGCGGCTTCTCAAACGGAGGGAGCCCCTTTGCCCGGACATGGCAACCCCCTCGGGCAAGCTTGCAGCCGGGGAAGTGGCAGGCGCAAGGCAGCATGTGACCACCCGGGGCAGCCCGGTTTCCCTCCCTCTGCCCCCGGCCCGACCGGGACGGCAAGGCTACCCGCCTAAGAGCCCCCTGACAACCCCACTTAAGGCCGACCGCAAATGAGTGTGCCCATCAGTTTGTGCCCGGCCTTCTGCACGATCTTGCTTTCGGCGGCAGCGCCCTCGCAGAAGCTCAACCCGGAGCGGGCCTCGACTCCGGCGCCCCAAATGACGAACGGCACCATCCCGCGCAGGTGCCGGCCCTTCTCGACGGAGGTAGGGTGGTCGGGCATGGCGAGCAAGCGGAGTTCGACGGACCCTGCCACCGCCATGACCGGGCCTACTATTTCCCGATCCACCTGCTCAATGGCGTGGATCTTCGCTTTATGATCCCCCTCGTGGGAAGCCTCATCCGGCGCCTCCACGTGCACCAGGACCAGATCGTGAGAACCGAGCGCATCTATGCCGTAGCGAGCCTTGGCGCCGTAATCCGTATCGGTGTACCCCGTGATGCCCGGAACCTCGATCACATCCCACCCGATGGTCCTGGCCATGCCCCGAACCAGGTTCACCGCGCTGACGGCTGCCCCCCTGCAGTGGTATTTCTGCTCAAAAGGCTCCATTTCGGGTCGCTTGCCCTCTCCCCAGAGCCAGATCATATTGGCGGGGTTTTTCTGAAGGTCTCGGCGGACGCTGTTGACCTCGTGGCCCGCGAGGACTTCAGTGGAAGCCTTCATCAGGTCAATCAGGATTTCACTCCCCTTGCCCCTGGGGAGGATATCAACGAGTCTCTGCCCCATCACGTCGTGGGGGGGCAACGTGGTGAGGCTCAGCGGCTCGGAGCCGCTGAAGACCATGAGGTGGCGGTAACCCGTGCCCATATAGAACCTTACGTCCGGACCGCCGAGCCTCTCGTTGAGCCCCTCAATGAGGAGTTCGCTCTCGGCTGTGGTAATGTGCCCCGCCGAGAAGTCAACCAGCCTTTCACCGTCCGTGGTAACCAGGTTACAGCGGACGGCCCAGTCGTCCTCGGCGAGTTCCACGCCCATGTCGGCCGCCTCCAGCGGACCGCGCCCGGTGTAGTACTTCCTCGGGTCATACCCGATCACACTCATGATGGCGACGTCGCTGGCGGGGGGCATCCTGCTGGGGACAGTGCGCGCACGCCCGAGCAATCCCTCCTGGGCCGCGCGATCCAGGTTGGGGATGCGGGCAACTTCCAGCGGGGTCCTGCCTCCCAGTCGGGCGACAGGCAGGTCGGCCGCTCCGTCGAGTATGACGATGCAATACTTCATCGTTGCCTTTTTCGGGGATTCCTCGCCGGCTATACGTCCACTACTCGCAACATGCGGGCCCTGCTGCCGTCAATGCAATCGAGCTCGTTGATCTCCGCCAGGGCATCCCGCAGCGCCCCCTCGCGCGCCTCGTGCGTCATGAACACCACCGTGACGTGCTCCTCTCCTGGCAGGGCCTGATCCTGCTGAATGCAGGAGGCAATGCTGATCTCGTGTCGGCCCAGCACGCCCGCCACCCGTGCGAGCACCCCGGCTCGGTCAAGGCAGCTCAGGCGGAAATAGTAGCGCATTCGCAACTCCTCGAGCGGAATCACCCTGGCGCGAGGCACTTCAGCGAACTGGGGAAGCTCCGAGAACTCCCGCTGGTAGGTCTTCAGCGCAATGCGGCAGAGGTCAGCCACCACGGCGCTGGCCGTCGGCCACCGTCCCGCCCCCAGGCCGGTGAAGACCACTTCGCCCACGGAGTCCCCGTGGACGCAGACCGCATTCCGCGCCCCGCCCACCGCCGCGAGGGGATGGCCGTGGCGCAGAAGGGCCGGGTGAACCCTCAGTTCCAGCCCATCGCCACCCCGAATGCCGATGGCGAGCAGCTTGAGGGTGTAGCCGAGGGAGTGCGCATACCGCAGGTCCGCCGGCTCGATACTGCTGATGCCCTCGCGGTAAATGTCCTCCTCGCGCACCTCAACCCCGAAGGCCAGCCGCGCCAGCACCGCCAGCTTGTGAACGGAATCATCACCCTCGACGTCGAGGGCGGGGTCCGCCTCGGCGTAGCCCCTCTGTTGTGCTTCGCTCAGGGCCTCCTCGTAGGGCAGGGCCCCCTCGGACATCCGGGTCAGGATGTAGTTGCAGGTGCCGTTCACAATGCCGTAGACGCTCTCGACGCGCTCGGCCACCATCGCACTGCGCATGGCCGCGATAATAGGTATGCAGCCGGCGACGCTCGCCTCAAAGGCAATGCTGCGTTTGCTTTCGCGGGCAATGCCGAAAAGCCTGGTGCCCTGAGCCGCCAGCAGCGCCTTGTTGGCCGTCACAACGTCCTTGCCGGCGCGCAGGGCCTTCTCGATAACGGAAGCGGCGACGGTCTTGCCGCCCAACAGCTCCACCACGACGTCCACGTCCGGGTCCCGGAGCGGCTCGTCCAGGTCGTCGGTGAGCCTGACCGAGGGGGGAAGGTCCAGTTCGCCGGCCAGCTCCCTCAAGCGTTTGTCCACCACGTAGAGCAACCTCAGCCGCGAACCGAGCCTGTCCGCCAGCGCGCCGCGTCGGCCCAGAATGATCTCGGCGACGCCACCCCCCACCGTCCCACACCCATAAAGGGCCACACCGCACTGCTTCATCGCAATCCACCTACAGGAGATTCGCCACGAGATCCAGGAGGGGCGCGAATATAGCCTCCTCCCCGCCCACCTGTCAATCTGCCGCGGGCTGCACGACGCATCCCGATGCCAGCGAGCGTCGGGCGGACCGAGGCGCGTGAGGCTCCGCGGGACGGTCTGTGAATCGCCGCAAGCCGGGCCTACCGCCCCGCACGACTCCCGCCGGCGCGCTATTTCTTCTGCGCCTTCTGAATCCTGGCCCAGGTGTCCTTGAGCGTCACCGTTCGATTCAAGACCAGGTTCTCCTCGGAAGAGTCCGGATCAACGCAGAAGTAGCCCTGCCGTTCGAGCTGACACCGCCATCCGGGCTCCGCTCCCGCCAGGCCGGGTTCGACTTTGCAGCCTCTCAGAACCTGCAGTGAATCCGGGCTCAGGCGGGCCTTCCAGTCGGTTTCCTCTGCCGGGGCTTCGGACTCCTCGTCGAGCATCAGGTGATCGTAGAGACGCACTTCCGCATCGAGCGCGTGTGGGGCCGAAACCCAATGCAGCGTTGCCTTGACCTTCCGCCCGTCCGGCGCGTCCCCGCCGCGCGTGTCCGGATCGTAGGTGCAGCGCAACTCGACCACCTCCCCGGTCTCACGGTCCTTCACTACGTCCACGCACCTGACGAAGTAGGCGTAACGCAGTCGCACTTCGCGACCGGGCGCCAGGCGGTAGAACTTCCCGGGCGGGTTCTCCATGAAATCCTCGCGCTCGATGTAGAGCTCGCGCGAGAAGGGCACCTTGCGCGTGCCCGCGCCCGCGTCCTCCGGGTTGTTGATGGCCTCCAGCTCTTCCACCTGTCCTTCGGGATAGTTCTCAACGACCGCTCTCAGGGGGCGCAAAACGCCCATGCGGCGAGGCGCGCGCCTGTTCAGGTCCTGGCGCAGGCAGTGCTCCAGCAACGCCATCTCCACCACGCTTTTTGTCTTGGCCACCCCGATCCGCTCGCAGAAGGCCCGGATGGCCTCGGGAGTGTAGCCGCGTCTGCGCAGGCCCCGCAGCGTGGGCAGCCGCGGATCATCCCACCTGCTGACGCACCCCTCCCGGACCAGTTCCAGAAGCTTTCGCTTGCTCATCACCGTGTTGGTGAGGTTGAGGCGCGCGAACTCGATCTGCTGCGGATGGTGAACGCCCAACTGGTCGAGAAACCAGTCGTAGAGCGGACGGTGGTTTTCGAACTCCAGCGTGCACAGGGAGTGGGTAATGCCCTCGATGGAGTCTTCCAGGCCGTGGGCCCAGTCGTAGGTGGGATAGATGCACCACCGGTCCCCCGTCCTGTGGTGGGCGGCGTGGAGGATGCGGTACATGACGGGGTCGCGCAGGTTCTGATTGGGGGATGTCATGGCGATCTTCGCCCGCAGCACGTGCTCTCCGTCCTCGAACTCGCCCGCGCGCATGCGCTCGAACAGCTCCAGGTTCTCTTCCACCGAGCGGTCGCGATACGGGCTGTTCCTGCCCGGCTGCGTCCAGCTGCCTCGGTACTCGCTGATCTGCTCCGCGCTCAGGCTGTCCACGTACGCCTTGCCCGCCTTGATAAGCCGCACGGCGTATTCGTGCATCTGCTCGAAGTAGTCAGACGCGTAGAGTTCCGGGCCCTCCCAGTCGAACCCGAGCCATCGCACGTCTTCCTTGATGGTCTCGACGTACTGCTCCTCTTCGGTGCAAGGATTCGTGTCGTCGAAGCGCAGGTTGCACAGCCCGCCGAACTCCTGTGCCATTCCAAAACTCAGGCAGATGGCCTTGGCGTGCCCGATGTGCAAATAGCCGTTGGGCTCGGGCGGAAACCGGGTGCGGACCCGACCGTCGTTCTTGCCTGCCCTCACGTCTTCCGCGATGATCTCGCGGATGAAATGCCCGCGTTCAGAAGAGCTGGACTCGCCCCCGCCCGGGGTCCGTTTGCCCTTCTTGTTGACGGCATTGGCCTCCGATGCGCCCATGGGATCCTTCACCTGAGTCTTGAGTCTCGCGGCCTGCCGGGAGAAACATCCCGATGCTCCTCCAATGGTAGGCGCGCTGCGGCAGCCTGTCAACCAGACACAAGGCTCGTCGCAGAGGCCCGGCCGGCATGTTGGAAGGCGCTTTGACTGACGGCGGCAGATGTAGTAGATTGCCCCGTCGCACTCTTGCCGCAGCGCCGCCCTTCCAGTTTCCCGGAGATGAGATGAGCAGCCGTCTCGACCAGGTCCGCGTTCGCATTGCGCCCTCGCCGACGGGGCCGCCCCACGTAGGCACCGCCTACATCGCGCTGTTCAACTACGCCTTCGCGCGCCACGAGGGCGGGGATTTCGTCCTGCGCATTGAGGATACGGACCGACAGCGCTCCATGCCCGAGAGCGAGCGGCACATCCTGGCTGCGCTCCACTGGCTCGGGCTCCAGTGGAACGAGGGCCCGGACGTGGGCGGGCCGCACGTGCCCTACCGCCAGAGCGAGCGTTCGGACATCTACCGCCAACATGCCGAGCAGTTGCTGGAGAACGGCGCCGCCTACCGTTGCTTCTGCACGGCCGAGCGCCTTGCGGAGCTGCGCAAGGCCCAGCAGGCACAACGCAAAGGCTTCATAGGGTACGACGGCCTGTGTCGCGACCTGGGCGAGAATGAGATTCGACAGAAGCTCGACGCGGGCGTCCCCTGCACGGTGCGCCTGAAGGCGCCGGCGGAGGGCGAGACGCGCTTCGAGGACCTGGTGCGGGGGGAGGTCGTCTTCCAGAACAGCGACGTGGGGGACATCATCCTGCTGAAGAGCGACGGCTATCCCACCTACCACCTGGCAAATGTGGTGGACGACCACCTGATGAGTATCTCACACGTGGCGCGCGCCGAGGAATGGATCAGCTCCACCCCCAAGCACGTGCTGATCTACCGGGCCTTCGGGTGGGAGATGCCGACCTTCATCCACCTGCCGCTGCTGCGCAACCGGGACGGCTCCAAGATCAGCAAGCGCAGGAACCCCACCTCGTTGGACTGGTACAGGGAGCAGGGATACCTGCCCGAGGCTTTGCTCAACTTCCTGGCGTTGCAGGGATGGTCTCTGGGAGACGACCGCCAGGTCTTCAGCCTCCAGGAGATGATCGAGAACTTCACCTGGGACAGGGTGAAGACCAGCGGGCCGGTGTTCGACCTCCAGAAACTGGACTGGCTCAACGGGGAATACATCCGGGCCCTCTCGCCCGAAGGGCTCCTGAGCAGAGTCGTTGCGGGCAGTCACACGCAGCACGCCGACGAGCCGGCGGACAGGCTGCTGAGAATCGTAAAGCTCGTGCAGGAACGGCTCAAGAAGCTCTCGCAGTTCGACGATCTGACGGCCTTTTTCTTCGGCACCGAGCCCTACCAGGCGGCCGAACTCGTGCCAAAGAAAAAAGATGCCGGGTTCACACGACAGGTGCTGGAGGCCGGCGACGCACTGCTGCGCCACATCGAGCCCTGGCGCACCGAGCCCCTGGAGAATGCGGTGCGCGCCCTGTGCGATGAGCGGGATTGGAAGCGGCGCGACGCCTACATGCCGCTGCGGGTGGCAGTGACGTGCCGCCCAGTCAGCACGCCGCTGTTCGAGACGATGGAGATACTCGGCAAAGACGAATGCCTGCGTCGGTTGGAAACAGCCCGCCGTAGGGCAGCTTCGCTCTGAGGGGGGTGCGGCCAGCCGCGAAGCGCCAAACGCGCACCTGCGTGTCGCCGCCGCTTGACGGCCGGCCGGGATATTTCCCGGGCCGGCTTCAATGGCTACAATCGGATCAGCCCCAGCGCTACAGCACCGGTGAGCCCGGGGCGATGGGCCTGTCGAGGGTCAGCACTACTACGTTGTCCCCCTCCTGGGCGGCGAGCAACATGCCCCGGCTCTCGACGCCCCGCAGGCGGACAGGTTCCAGATTCGTGACGACGACGATCAGCTTGCCCTCAAGCTCTTCATTCGCGTAGTGGCCTTTCAGGCCGACCACGAGTATGCGCGGCTGCTCCTCCCCCACGTCCACGCGCATCACCATGAGCTTGTCAGCGTTGGGATGGTCCTCAACCGAAAGGACTTTGCCGACCTTCAACTCGACTTTCTCGAAATCCTGCATGTCAATCATTGGAAATCCTCCGCACAAAAGGGGGAACGGATGGAGGGTATTATAGAACATTCGCGCGCTTTTTCATCGAGATTCGGGGCGCGGAATCCTTTTCCGCCCATCGGGATGAATGCCGTGGGACGGTGAGATTTTGCTTGACAAGGCCCTGGGAAGCGGGTAAAGTAATGGTCTCGCAAGAAGGCACTCCACAGAAGTTTTTCTCCTGACTTTCGCTCAGACATCTCCCGGGTTGAGGCCGAATCGGCAGAAGTGGTCTTCAGCGGGGGTATCATCTCTGTATCCCCATTGCGAACGGCACAGCCTGGGAAGATGGTATCCTGGGCCGCAAGCAACACACCGCGAAGGTCCGGCGCAGGGGTCGCAAGTGCAGTCTTCCCCAAACCGCCGGTAGTGTAGCTACGTTGGGCGCTATCCGGAGCCACCGAGCAACAAGCTGCTCCGCTCTTGCAGCCGGTCATCACGAGCGCCCCGGCAACCTGTTGAGACAGCATGGCCCGGCCGCTTCGGCTCCAAGCGGGTCGGAGGCGGCAGCAAGCAAAGGCCCGCGTTTCGATGCCTCAACATCTTTTCCTCATAGACGGGCACGCCCACTGTTATCAGGCATATTATGCCATCAAGGGGCTCACCGGGCCGAACGGCGAACCAGTCAATGCAATCTACGGTTTTGCGCGAATGCTCAGAAGGATCCGGATGGAGTATCACCCCGACTACCTTGCGGTGGTGTTCGATCCGCCCGGCAAGGTCTTCCGCCATGAGATCTACGACGCTTACAAGGCCACGCGCAAACCGATGCCGGAGGACCTGCGGCGCCAGTTCCCACTTATCCGCGAGATGCTCGCGCGGCAGCAAACGCCCGGACTCGTCGTGGATGGCTACGAGGCCGACGACGTAATGGCGTCGGCGGCGCGACTCGCCGCTCGGCAGGGCGTGGCGTCAGTGTTGGTCACAACTGACAAGGACGCCGAGCAACTGATAGACGAGATGACCACCGTCCTGCACGTGCGCAAGGACCGGACAATCCGACTCGACCCCGAGTCCCTGAAGGAAAAACGCGGCGTGGAGTCCTGGCAAGTGGTGGAGATGATGGCCCTCGCCGGCGATTCGAGCGATAACATCCCCGGAGCGTCAGGCGTGGGTCTGAAGACGGCCACGAAGCTCATCCAGGAGTTCGGCAGCGTGGCGAAGCTCTACGAGAACCTGGACCGGGTCCGCAGCGAGTCGCTGCGCAAGCGCCTGGCTGAGAACCGCGAGCAGGTCGAGCTGAGCCGACGACTGGCCACGATAGACCGGGAGGTGCCCCTGGAGCTAGACCTGGAGCAGTGCCGAACGGACCGCGCCGACACAAGAGAGCTGAACGAGTTCTACCGGGCGCTCGGCTTCCGGTCCCTGATCGAAGGGGAAGGTGGCTCTGTGACAACCGTGCAGGCTGCACCGGATCGGCAGGGCTCTCTCTTCGGCTCCGAGACCGAGGCGGCGGAGGCCCCGGAGTTCGAGGACATTTCCACCGGGAAAGTGGACTACCGGATCGTCCGTTCGCTGGCCGAGGTGCGGCGCCTCGCCGGGCAGCTTCAAGAGCGAGGCTCGTTCGCCTTCGACCTGGAGACCACCAGCCTCGATCCCCACGAGGCGCAGATCGTTGGATTCGCGCTGAGCTGGCAGGAGCATCAGGGTGTCTACGTGCCGGCGGCCGGCCCCCCGGGCGAAGAACTCTGCCCCGCGCGGCAGGTGCTCGCCGAACTCAAGCCGCTGCTGGAAGACCCCTCCGTCGGCAAGATGGGGCAGAACCTCAAATACGACATGTCTGTGCTCAAGAATTACGAGGTCGAGCTGCGCGGGATCGCCTGCGACACCATGGTGGCCTCCTATCTGCTCGACCCCTCCGATATGAGCCACGGGCTCGACGCGCTGGCGCGAAAACACCTGAACTACCGGACCATCCCGATTTCCGAACTCATCGGCAAGGGCCGCGATCAGCTCTCGATGGCCGCCGTGCCGGTGGAACGGGTTGCTCGCTACGCATGTGAAGACGCGGACGTGGCCTTCAGGCTGGCGGAGGTCCTGATGCCTCGGCTCGAGGAGCAGGAGCTGCTGCCGCTGTTCCGCCACCTGGAACTGCCGCTCATCCCCGTGCTCGCCGAAATGGAATGGCGAGGCATAAAAATATCTGAGGAGGAGCTCAAAGCAGCCAGCAGGGAGTTCGAGCTGGAGCTCAGAGTGCTCGAAGAGCGCATACACCAGCAGGCGGGAGAGGAATTCAACCTCAACTCGCCCAAGCAACTGAGTCGGGTGCTGTTCGAGCGGCTCGGGCTGCCGCGCCCGGCGGGCAAGGAGCGCACCACGGGGTATTCGACGGAGAGTTCCGTGCTGGAGAACCTCGCCCGGGATCACCCCATCGCCGGGAACCTGCTGCGCTGGCGCGAGTTGAGCAAGTTGAAGAGCACCTATGCCGACGCCCTGCTGGGTCTCGTCAACAGCCGCACCGGCCGCCTGCACACCTCGTTCAATCAGACCGGAACGGCCACGGGCCGCCTGTCCAGCAGCGAGCCGAACCTGCAGAATATCCCCGTGCGCACGCCGCTCGGCCGGCGCATCCGCCGGGCCTTCGTGCCGGGCGAGCCGGACATGCTCCTGCTCAGCGCGGACTACTCGCAGGTTGAGCTCCGCGTGCTGGCCCATTGCTCGGGGGACGAAGCGCTCCAGGAGGCATTCCGGCGGGACCGCGACATCCACCGTTTCGTCGCAGCGCAGGTCAACGGGGTGCCGGAAGAGCGAGTCACGTCCGAGATGCGCCGGCAGGCAAAGGCCGTGAATTTCGGGATTATCTATGGCCAGAGTCCTTACGGGCTGAGCCGCCAGATCGGCATCTCCGTGGAAGATGCGAGGCGGTTCATCGGGGGTTACTTCGAGCGCTACCCGGAGGTGAAGAGATTCATCGGCGCGACCATCGCGGGGGCCCGCAGGAGCGGTTACGTGCGCACGCTTGCCGGGCGGAGGCGCGCGGTTCCCGGCATACGCTCGAGCGGCAACGTCCGCAGCGCTGCCGAGCGTATCGCCGTCAACAGCGTCATACAGGGCTCGGCGGCGGACCTGATTAAGATGGCAATGATCGCCATCAGCCGCGAGCTCCCCGCGGTCAGCCCTCGCAGCGCCATGCTTCTGCAGATCCACGACGAGTTGCTCTTCGAGGTGCCCGAGGCGGACCTGGAGAGCGTGCGTGGGTTTGTGGTGGAGAAGATGAGCGGCGCAATGGAGTTGTCCATTCCGCTCAAGGTGGAAGTGGCTGTCGGCAAGAACTGGGAAGAAAGCAAGTGAGCGGCCCGCCCGAAAGAAAGGGCAACGTCGCGCCCGTGGTGGGAGTGCTCGGCGCCGTGTGCAGCGGCAAGAGCACCGTGGCGCGGTTGATGGCCGAGCAGGGATTCGAACTCGTTGACGCCGATCGAATAGGGCACGAGGTGCTGGAGCAGCCGCAAGTTAAGAAACAGCTTCGCGATTCATTTGGAGATCACATGTTCAACGCCGACGGAACGCTCAACCGGGATGAACTCGGCCGGTGCGTGTTCCGTTGCGCGTCCTGTTTGGAAAGGCTCAATTCCATCGTCCATCCGCTCATCCTGGATGAGATCGCCCGAAAGATTCGACGGGTCAGGCGCGGCGCAGCGGCCCGCCCCATCGTCCTGGATGCAGCCCTGCTGATGGAGAAGAACCTGAACGAGCAATACTGCGACCTGCTGGTTTTCGTGGACGCTCCCGAGGAGGCCCGCAAGGCCCGCGCCAGGTGCCAGCGGGGCTGGAGTGCGGCCGAGCTTTCCCGCCGCCACGCAGCCCAGATGGCACCCGAACTCAAGAGGCGGCAAGCCGATCTTGTGATCGACAACTCAGGGGCGGAACGCGAATTGCGTGCAGCGGTAAGTGTTCTGGTTAGCCGCATCCGGAAAAGATTCTATTGCGCCGGGGCAGGCCGGTAAGGCGCGAGGAGCGCCGACCCCCGCCACGGCATGGAAGACCCCTTTCAGGCAGGCCCACAGGAGGAGCTAACAGTGGCAAGTTCGTACTCGACGAAAGAGTCAAGGGAAAGAACCATTCCGCACAAGCCCAAGGGTGGGTTCCATATCGAGCAGCTGCAAAAAATGACCATGAAGCAATTGCAGGAGCTCGCTCGCACTGAAGGCGTGGGGAACTACTCCGGCCTCAAGAAGCAGGAACTCGTATTCGAGGTTCTCAAGGCCCGCGTCAACAAGGACGGAATGATGTACGGGGAGGGGGTGCTCGAGGTGCTGCCCGAGGGTTTCGGGTTCCTGCGCTCTCCCGACTACAGCTACATGCCGAGCCCCGACGACATCTATGTGTCCCCCAGCCAGATTCGCCGCTTCAGGCTGCGCACCGGCCACATTGTGTCGGGGCAGATACGCTCGCCCAAGGATAACGAGCGCTACTTCGCCCTGCTCAAGGTGGAGGCGGTGAACTACGAGAGCCCCGACGCGATCGCAGAGACGATCGTCTTCGAGGACCTCACGCCCTTGCACCCGAACGAGCGCTTCATTCTCGAGACCACCTCCGACAGGCTGGAAACCCGAATCATAGACATGATCACGCCCGTCGGCAAGGGGCAGCGAGGGCTGATCGTGGCGGCCCCCAGGACCGGCAAGACCATCCTGCTGCAAATGATGGCCAATGCGATCCTGAACAACCACCCGGATTGCTACGTCATCATCCTGCTGATTGACGAGCGGCCGGAAGAGGTGACCGACATGACGCGCAACGTTCCCGCGGCAGAGGTCATCAGCTCAACCTTCGACGAGCCCCCCAGCCGCCACGTACAGGTCGCCAGCATGGTGATCGAGAAAGCCCGCCGCATGGTGGAATACGGGCGCGATGTCGTAATTTTCCTGGACTCAATCACCAGGCTGGCCCGGGCGCACAATGCAGAGGTGCCACACAGCGGCAAGATCCTCACCGGGGGCGTGGAATCCACCGCCCTGCAGAAGCCTAAAAGATTCCTCGGCAGCGCCAGGAACATCGAGGAAGGCGGGAGCCTGAGCATCATCGGAACCGCCCTCATCAACACCGGCAGCAGAATGGACGATGTGATCTACGAAGAGTTCAAAGCCACCGGCAACATGGAGCTGCACCTGGACCGCAACCTCGCCGACCGGCGCATCTTCCCGGCCATAGACGTGACGCGAAGCGGCACCCGCCGGGAGGAACTGCTCATGGACCCGGATGAGCTCAAGCGCGTGCGCCTGCTGCACAGGATGCTCGGCGACCTCGCCCCCCAGGAATCCATTGATGTGCTGAGCAGGAAACTCAAGCAGACCCAGAACAACGCCGAGTTCCTCATGAGCATCAACATCGACGGCCAGTAGCGGCACTGCCGGGCATCACTCGCGCCCATCCGGGTTCGCATCCGGGCGGGTCCGCTGGGAGTACAAGTAGAACTGGTCCCGCGCGGCGCGGTTCTCGGGGGCGATCTGAAGTGCCTTCTCGGCGAGCCTCGCCGCTTCCTCGTAGCGTTCGGCCCGCCCGTATAGGTAGCTGAGCCGCACCAGCGCTTCGACGTTGCGCGGATCGTGCTCCAGCACCTCATGCAGCCGCCTCGCGGCATTCTTCGCCTCCCCGCCGGCAAGGTGGATGCGCGCAAGGCGGAGCATGACCTCCACCGAGTCAGGCTCTTCAGCGAGTGCCGCCTCATAGGCGACAAGTGCGTCCTCCCCTCGTCCCAGCGCCTCCAGGCTGCGCCCACGCCAGTACCAGACGGCGAACGTGTCCTCCTCCGGCCGCGCCTCCGCCCTGAGCAGCGCCAGCGATTCCTGCGGAAGCCCGAACTGCATCAGTGCGATGGCGAGCTTCAACCTGCGGCTCTCCACGTCCGGCGCAAACAGCTCGAGGTCCACAGCGGGGCTTTCAAGAACGTCGCTGAGCTCCCGCACCCCCTGCCCAGGCGACCCGCTCACGCGGGCAACCCTCCCGATCTGGTGCAGGAGCGTGTCGGTCTGAGCGACGTGAAACCCCCGGAGTTTCCGCAGGGCGAGTGCCTTTTCCTTCGCGCTGGAGAACTCCAGGGAATCGTCCAGATGGTCCCGAACCTCCAGGCGGTACTGCACCAGGAGAGCGAGCACCTCAGCCCTGCTCTGCTCGGCCAGGTCGCGGGCCAACACCGGCGCTCGCGAAGGAGAATCCCGCCTGTACGGCCGAGCGCCAGCACATAACTTCAGCAGGTGCTCCGGGGCCGCCGTGTAGCAGGCGATCACCTGTCTGGCGTCCCAGAATCCCCCCTGTCCCAGGTACACCCTTCGACGAGGCTCGAGGAACAACGAGCGGAGGCGCTTATAGTTCACTCGCGGCTTCTCGCCGCACAGCAGCACCACCTCGTCCCCGTACAGAAACGTCCGCGTCCGGGGGAATACGGCAATCACCGTCGCCAGCACTCGCATCAGCTCTTTCCCGGTCAGCGCCCGCGTGGGGAGCCAGAGGACCAATACGCCTTCACTTTTCAGTGCCGTGCGCAGTCTGCTCAGGACTTCGAGATTCACAACCGACAGCGGGCATCGTGCCACTGTCAGGGGGCCAGGCCCGCAGATGATCGCGTCAAGCCCCCCCGGAATGGGTGCGGCGGCGCCCAGAGCCGTGCTGTGGATGCGGATGACCCTGGCTTCCGGAGCGAGGACCTTCACCCCGACGTCAGTCTCATCGAGGGCGGGCCCGACGACTCCGATGCCCTCGTTGCCCCTGGTTCCGGTCACTGCCAGGACCACAGCAAGCCGCACGGAACCGCTGTCGAGGCCGCGGTTCGAGGAAACCATATTCCCGCAGAAGAAGCGCCCGGTTTCCTGCCGGGCCTCTGCCATTGCCCTGAGCCCCCACGGATCGTATTGGACGCTCCTGATGTCCACGTCGCCGATGTCCGACTTCGGCCGGTCTCGCGGCGGCCGCTCGTTGAGCCTCCCCGGAATGTCCTTCAAGTACCAGACGAATGTGCGCCTCAGCCATCGCCATCTCAAGTTCGGCTCTCCCAGGAAGGTCCAGGCCAGCGCTGCCAGGGCCAGAGCCAGCACCGCGCCCGGCAAGGCAAGACGCCGGGGCAGCGCTCCCCCCTGTCTCATTGCGTTTACCCCCACAGGCGCCAGGGCGAGCACGCACAGGGATCCGGCAAGGACGTAATTCCACACGTGAGACGCGTCGGAGGGCAGCAAGAGCACTCCGGCGGCCCCGACTGCGGCTGCCACAGAACCGCTTGCCCGCCTCTTTCCTTCCGCTGCACCCTCGCCGCTCGCCGGCCTGAGCACCGCAAGGGCCGCCGCAAACGCCCACAGCGGGAACATCCGTTGAGGCTGCAGAAGGGAACGCCCGCTCTGGCAGACCGCCGATTCGCTGAAAATCAAATACGGATAGAACAGGAAAGACGATTCCAGCAACACGATGATGGCGAGCAGGCCGAGCACACGCGCCAGCAGCGACACGGATTCTGCCACCCGCCCGACGTCCGGCAACATCACGCGGAGAACCAGTCCCACGCAGAAAGCAAGCGCGAGGTCTGCCGCCGCGTAGGCAAACCAGCCCGCAGCGTATGAATAGGTGCGAAGCAGCGCGACGCAAACGGCCCCCATGGCCGCACAAAGGAGGAGATTCCCCGCATGGCAAGCGTTGGAGCCCTCCGGCGCCCTCTCCTGCACATGCCTCCGAGACCCCTGAGGGGCGGGCACCACCAACGCCCACGCCGCTGCCGCACCGCCGAGCGCCAGCATCGTCCAGGCGTCACCGATGGCAGCAGCCAAACCCGCCGAGAGGGCCATGAAGCCGCCCGCAGCCCCGGCCACCAGGGCCAGCCTGAGCCCGGGGTGCGCCCTTGCGGGCGCGGCGAACAGAATCCCCGCCGGCACCATGCCGACAGCCGCCAGAAGAGCCACACCACACGAGGATCCGACCGTGTTCCGCAGCCACCCCCACAATCCCCACACGAGCACCGCGGCAATCAGCAGGAGCCACTGCCCTGCCAGGCGGGGCCGCCAGAATCGCGGCACCACCTCCGCCCCGATGCTCCAGCCCGCCAGCAATGCCGCAATCCCCAGGGCAGCGACGGGTGCGGCGCCTCCGCAAGCGAGATCAAGGCGATGGAAGGCGAAAAAGACCAAACCTGCCAGCGCCGCTCCGCCGAGGAAAGACCGAATGCCCTGCGCGGCATCCATCGTGGAAGGATTATGACGGCTCAATTCTCTCCAGCCCGCCCATGTAAGGTCTCAGCACCTCAGGCACCACGACCGACCCGTCGGCCTGTTGATAGTTCTCCAGAACGGCGATGAGCGTGCGGGGCAGGGCGAGGCCCGAGCCGTTGAGGGTATGCACGTACCGAGGCTTCTGCTGCGGGCCCGGCCGGAAGCGTATGCCCGCGCGGCGTGCCTGGAAATCTCCAAACGTGCTGCAGGAGCTGACCTCCAGCCACTCGCCGCAGCCCGCCGCCCACGCCTCGATGTCGAACTTGCGCGCGGCGACGAAGCTCAAGTCCCCCGTGCACATCTCCACGACGCGATGTGGCAGCCCCAGCTCCCTACAGACGTCCTCGGCGTCTCTGATGAGCGCTTCGAGTTCGCGGTCTGACTCCTCCGGCCGCACGTACTTCATCAGCTCCACCTTGTCGAACTGGTGCCCGCGCTTGATGCCCCGCACGTCGGCGCC
>JAUWZH010000183.1 GCA_030615435.1 Candidatus Brocadiaceae bacterium
CCACAGAAAAGCCATCCCCCAGTATGACGAGGGGAAATCCGAGGAATGGGCCCGCAATACCATCCACCTCTGACGGGCCGGCACGACTCTGGACGTCGCGAAGCTCGCCGTGTTCCTCTGCTCCGACGATGCCGAATTCATTGTGGGCCAGACCATCGTGGCAGACGGCGGCAGCACGTCGCTGATGTCTATGATGCCGGACTTCCGCAGGCGGAGCAACGCGCGCTTCGGCGCAGGATACGTGGAGCAGTAGCCCTGGGCAGGAGCAACGGCTCTGGGTGAAGCCAACAGTGATCTCGGAGTGGTGATACATCCGGTGTATTCGTTCACGGAGCGCTGAGAGGGGGAAAGGACGGAGCTGTGACACAGGAATGCAATCAGCAGAACGAGGCCTGGTTCTCAGAGATTCGTTTCCGCGGCGGCGAGACCCCCGGCGCCCGGCACGTCTCCGGGGCGACTGTCTTCGACGAGGCATTCGCCGGTGGGCGGCTGTTCACGCGCTACTGGAACGTCAGCGGACAGGTCTGGGACGAGATGCACTACCGCTCCCTCCGCTGGGCCGTTGACCAGCCGGCCGATACGTTCCGGTTGGGCGTTAACGGGCGTGACCTGGCGGGCGGGTTCGTGTGGAAGTCGGCGCAGCTTGAACCGGACCCGTCCCGTTGCCGCGTTCGCCGAAGTCCTGACGGCGAGCCGCTGCCGGTCACGCACGGCATGATCCACCTGATCCACCAGGAGATGGGCGTCGCCGTGAAGGTCCACACCCGCCTCGACGGCAGTGCGTTCATTATCCGGTGGCTGGAGATCACCAACCTCCTCGACGAGGCTGTCGGCATTACTGAGGTGGCGCCGTTCGCGGGCCTTCTGTGGGCACACCGTTACGAGGAGCACCTCCCGCCGCAGTACGAAAGCCCCTTCGAACTGGGCTACTACCACAGTTTTGAGTGGGGATCCGAAGGCGATTTCTGGTTCGAGCCACTGCCGGCAGGCCGAAAGGTCTTCAACGGCGGCAAGAAAGGCCGCAGCGGCTGGGGCCGGCCGGCGTTCTGGGCGCGGAACCTGTGCAACGGCCAGACCTTCGTCTGCGAGCTCGCCTGGGGCGGGAACTACGAGTTCGAGCTGGACTGCCGCCTGAAAGAGGAGTTCCTCTGGGGCCGCACCCGACCACACGAGCGCCGGGCGGAGCTCTACTTCCGAATGGGACTGAGCGGCTGGGACAGCGTGCTGCGGGTGCTGGAGCCGGGCGAAACCGTCACGACGCCCGCGGTGCACCTGGCACTGTTCCACGCGAACCTCGACACCATCGCGCAGGCGACCCACGAGCACGTCCGACACGTCGTGATGCCGGAGCAACTCCCCGGGCGACACGTGGAGATCGAGGCCAATCACCGAGGCTACCTGTGGGACCGCGAAAACGTGCCGGACATCCTCAGAGACGTGGACGTGGCAGCGGCCGTGGGCGAGGAGATGTACGTCATTGACGCCGGCTGGTTCGGCAACGAGCCGAACCAGTGGCGGGACAACACCGGCGACTGGTTCGAGGGCCCGTGGATGGCCGAGGGTGGAGGGTTGAAGGCTGTCGTAGACTACGTGCACGAGAAGGGCCTGAAGTTCGGCCTCTGGGTTGAGATCGAGGCCGCGGGGGCGAACAGCACGCTGAAGGCGGAACATCCCGACTGGCTGCTCACGCGCGGGGGCGAGCCGGTCGCCGACGGGCGGTCCCTGGACCTTACGAAACCGGAGGTGGCCCAGTGGGTCGAAGGCGAGATCGAGCGCCTGATCCGCCAGTACAGCCTCGACATGTTCCGCATAGACCACAACCACTGCATCCAACCCTCCGGCAATCGCCAGTATCAGGGTTTCACGGAGGATCTGACCTGGCGCTACTATGACGTGCTCTACGAGATCCTTGACCGGCTGCGGGAGAGATTCACCGACGTCGTCTTCCAGAACTGCGCCGGCGGCGGCGGGCGGCTCGACTGGGGCACGCTCTCGCGCTTCCACAATACAGAGCTCTCGGACTGGGGGCGCATGCCGCGCGGACTCAAGATCCTCAACGGCGTCACGATGTCGCTTCCGCCGGAGATCATGCTCAGGGCGTTCAGCATGGAGGAAGTTGAGCACGTTCTGGGCGGCGATCTCGACACGCAGCTCCGGCTGTGTCTCAGCCGGTTCAGGCTCGGGGGGGTCGCCCCGTCCCTGGAAGAGCTCACGCCGTATCTGCGCGGGCGCGTCGAGCACTACATTGACCTCTACAAGCACTTCGTACGTCCGATCATGATAGGCGGCCTGGTGTTCCATCACACGCCGTGTCTGCCTTTGCGGGGGGACGACCCCTGGTGCGTGCTCGAGTACGCGAAGCCTGACCGCTCTGCCGCCGTCGCAGCGGTCTTCCGCACCAGCAGCGCATCGGCGGGTGCCAGCCCTGCCGACTACACCTTCCGGCCGCGCGGCCTCGATCCGTCCCGGCGATACCGGATCAGGCTGGACAACCAGGACCTCGAGTTCGAAAGTTCGGGCAGGGAGCTGATCGGCGCGGGGATAGACATTCGCCTGGAGGCGGCCCTCACTTCAGAGCTGATTCTTTTCATTAGCAAGTGAGGTGAAGGAGGACCTGCCCGCAGGATCTGCACGCGGCAAGCCCTTCAAGGAGTTCAGTGCCTCACCGGGCGGGCGTGGCGCCGGCACCGATCCTTGAACCGAAAGACAGGGACGTGGGCGAGTGACAGGCCGGCAGAGCTCTGTAGATTGGGGGGTGAGCTGTGAAACCACTCGGTCGTGAGATCTCAGCGACTGAGGTGCCGGCAGGAGCCGTGCGTCTCTGGTGGCTCGGACAGGCAGGCTTCGCCTTCAAGACGCACGCCGGCCACGTCGTTCTTGTGGATCCATACCTCTCCGATGCCGTGGAGCGGCTGCATGGCTTCAAGCGGCTCTCACTCCCGCCGATTTCGCCCGAAGAGGTCAGGGCGGACCTGGTCGTCCTGACGCACGAACACGCCGACCACCTGGACCCCGACGCCGTTCCCGTGATTGCACGGAACAACCCGCATTGCCGTTTCGCCGCGCCCTCAGGATGCGTGGCAGGTCTCGCGGAAGCGGGCGTGGGAGCGGACCGCCGGCTGATCATGGAGCCGGGCCGGCGCTACGAGCTGGAACAGGTAACCATCCACACCGTCCCTGCGGACCACGGCGACTACTCGCCCACGGCCCTGTGTTTCGTGCTGGAGTTCGACGGGTGCCGAGTCCTTTACACAGGGGACACCGCCCTGAGGTCCGAGACGTTCAAGCCGCTCTACGACCTCCAACCGGACATCCTGCTGGCGTGCATCAACGGCGGCTTTGGGAACATGACCCACGTAGACGCCGCGATGATGGCCCAGCAGGCGAAGCCGCGTGTCGCGATTCCCTGTCACTTCTGGACGTTCGCCGAACAGGGTGCGGCCGACCCGGCGGGGTTCCTCTACGCCTGCAAGCACTTCTGCCCGGACGTGCAGGCCATGCTGCTGAGGCCCGGGGAGGGATTCACGTTACGACAAGGCCGGGAGGGAGGCGGCTGACCTGTCCTAATCCTTGAGCGAGATCTTTAGCTCAACTGGATTTGACAGAAGCTCTCTTGGCCAACTCGGTTGCCCTCGGTTCTCGTGCGAGAAGTAGCGTATCTGCATGCGATATGTCCCGGGGGTTGAAACATCGAAAAACACGAACTGTAGCGTTTCCGCGTCGTATGCCTTCAGGAGGCCACTCTCGGTCTGCCGGAAGGTGACGCGACGCAGTACAGGAGGATCGTCATTGAAGAAGCAGCAGCGAACCGCCGCCGGCGGCGGCGGGTATTTTTCTGGTTCCGTCCTGACCGGGCGTAGCACTCGCCCGTCGGGGCTTTCCAGCACGGGCGCGAAGGGGAAGTTCCCGCCCGGTCGGCTGAGGTCGAGGTCCAACACTCGATGCGGGGGACGTCCCGGCATGATCTGCAGGGCGATATCAACGCGAATCGGCTCGCCAATGCGCACTTCCTGGTTCTCGAGCTCGATGCACATCCGGCAGCCGCTTTCCGCTTCCCCCCACTTGCGCTCGTCTATCCAGGCCTTGCTGTAGCGCCCCCCATAAACAAAACTCTCCTTGTTCTCCTCCCACCACTTCTCCCACGCCGCCTTGCACTCGGCCCACTGTTCGGGCGTAGTGCCCGCACGAACGGCATTTGGCTTGGGGCGGAGGTGCGTGATACTCAAAGCGGTCACCGCCGATACGCGGACGGTCAGCTCTTCATGGTCGAGGAGGCTGATGAGAAAGGGCACCACCTGCTCGTCACCGCACTGCGGGAGGGCCGAGATCGCATCGCGTCGAATCTTGACGTCAAACCTTTCGTTATGCGCAATCTTCTTCAGCGCCTCGACGAGAGAAGTGTCGCCGTATTTGCCTGCCAGGTCGACGGCCCGTATCATGATACCCTCGTTCTTGTCGGCCAGCGCAACGCGAAGGCCCTCAATAGTGGCCCGCTCACCGAACTTGCAGACTGCCTCCAGCGCACCGGCGCGCACGCTGTGATGAGGATCAGTCTGAAGGTAGTCCATAAGGGCAGGAACCCCGCGACGATCCTTGAGCTTTCCCAACGCCCGCGCGATGCAGGTGCGGGCGTACCATTGCTTGTCCCTTGCCGCTTCGAGCAGCGCGGGAACGGCCAGGGGGTCGCCCAATTCTCCCAGGGTCTCGGCAATCTCCGCACGCCTCGAGGTCGGGCCAGCGGCCAGGAGATACATGAGGGGTACCACCGCGGATCGATCGCCCATTCGCCGGATGACGTAGACAGGTCGCGCGAAGCCAGCCGCGCCCTGGTCTGCCGGGTCGGCGACGGCCCGCAGGAGGGCAGGAAGCGCCTCGTGACCGATCGCGGTCAGCTCGTGCATCGCCTGGTTTGAGGGCGCCCCGACGCCAATGCCCCGGCTTGTGACAATAATGTCAACGAGTTTCTCTATCCGCCTGGCCTTCTCCGGCGACAGTGCAGGCGGGCTCACCGTCATGCGGACGAACTCAACTCGGCCGCAGGCCTCGCGGCCGAGGTCCTTCGGTGCCGTTTCCAACAAAGGCAGCGCTTGCTTGCCCATTTCGATGAGCGCCTTGGTCGCCTGCTGCCTCGCCCGGAACTCCGGGGCATCCAGTTGCCGAACGAGCAACGAAGCCCTGTCGTCCTGCGCCCACACTGCCAAGGCACTGAGCAGCACAAAGGCCAATACGGCTGTCGAAGGAAGACCCTTGTACTGCCACATTTGCTTGCTCTCCGTCTGCACGTGCGTCACCTTGCCGCTCTCGAACCGTATTGTAACGGTTCCGTGGAATTTGCGCAGCATCAAACTTGCGAGAAATTTGAAGAGCTCTTCTCCTGTGCCCATTTCCCGCTCCCCTGTTTGACTGTCCCTGCTTCGGCAGTCGAGGATATTTCCGGACTTCTCCTCCGCTCGGCCTCCCGGCCAGGTGCTCGTCCTCTCGCCTGTAGGAGACCCCGAGCGAGGTGCGGAGTTCGAGAAGGCCCTGGAGTCCGCGAACCGGAG
>JAUWZH010000151.1 GCA_030615435.1 Candidatus Brocadiaceae bacterium
GGCTTTCTTGAACGTCTGCGTGTCAACGTTGGGAAGCCACACATTCGGGGAAAGGCCGCCCGAGAGGATGAAGTCTGGACCGGCTTCTTCCCGGCAATCGAGAGGCGTCAAGTCGCCCATAGGCGCAGGAGTGAGCGCATCGCCGCAGTCCGCCCCTACGTCGCTGAACGTGCGCAGCGCTCCCCGCAGCCTACCGTCAATGTGCACCGCTACGTGCTTCCCGGCCGCATGAAGCCTGCAAATCGCCTCCTCGTGGTACGATTGCGACCACTCGCCGAAGAAACGGGGAGACTGAACATCCCCGGAGATGTTGTCGGACATGATGACGATCTCTGCGGGGGACTGGGCCGCCAGGTCCACCTGCTCCAAAGCATTCTGATTGATCTGATCGGCGACCTCCCGCATCGTATCCGGCCAGTCAACCGTGGCGTACGTGGTGCCCTCTAAGCCCATCCAGAGGGAGAACAGATGCCCCAGAAAACTGTAGCCAACGGGGAGGTAGACCACACCGGTTGCACCAACGTAATCCACCCACGCCTGGTAGTTGTCCCAGTTCGGCTCGTACTTCCGGCTTTTCAGGGCATATCCGAGGACCTTCAGGTCCCCCTCGCTCTTGAGCCCCCATTCCCTGATGTGCCACGAGTAGGTCTGTTCATGCCATATCCTCGTGCGCTCAATGCTGCCGATGGGTGTGGTGTAGCGCCATACTATCTCGACGCTGCCATCCGAGTTGCGCTTCTCCACGTCCGCGGAGACCCCGTTCGTGTAACTGACGCTGTAAAACGAACCAAGGTTGGCGACGTAGAACCCGACGCCTTTCTCCCTGTGATAGTCAATGAGTTCGCGCTCGGGCTCGGGGAAGGACTGGCTCAGGTCCCAGGGCATGTGGTTCTTATGGTAGAACCAGTGCGAGAGGTCAAGCATGTAGGGGACCACGTCAGGAGTCTGACCGCGGTAGACTGCAAGGATTCTGTCACGCAACGACATGGCCATGAGCAGCTCGCTACCTCTCTTGGCAACAGACCTCGGGGCAACGCGCTGGCCACTAAGCAAAAAACCTTAGCAAGAAGGCTTTGAACTCTTCGGCCAAACCGTCCGCCAACTTCCCGACAGGGGTGGTGAGGGCGGACCGCTCAACGTGAGTCATATAATTGACCGCAACATAAGATGACCTTTGCAACCCGGTCGCCGGGAATTCGGGACGACTTGAATCTATTAGAAAGTGACAACTCGTATCCAGCATGTCGAGCTGCCCTGACATCAGTGCAACCAGTACGTCCTCTCGTGGAAAGGAGTCCAAATACCACTGAGGTGCAACCACCACGATGGGTCGCCGATCACGGCAATTGCGCCACTCCAACTCCACTCGGAAGATCTCGAATCGCTCCAAGCCCATTCCTACACCAAGTCTGGTTCGGGCGGAAACGGGCAATCTCGCTTCAACCTCTGCGACCTGGTGAAAGCCCGAAAGACCTCTCTTTCCTCTCCGAAATCGGGCTTTGCGGCCGAGACTGCGTGAGCTACATCCCCTGTAACCAAACCGATGTATTCCAATGCAATCCAATTATTGGTGGTCCACGTCCGCTGCGCCTCCAGCACTTCTGCCGGCATATTCTGCAATACTACGCCAGCTTCTTGCGTCACTTCAGCATGCTCCATCTCACGCTCCTCCTATGGCGGCGTCGAAGCTCTTGTGGCAGACCCAGCGGAACCTTCTGTCTGTCGAAATGAACGCAACTTCAATTGGCCCGCCACACGTCGGGGGCCCGAACGTGAACTTCACGGCCTTTACCGTGATATGAAGGTACGCGTGTATGAAATCTATGGCCTCCCGAATCGGAAGATCTCGGTAACCGGCCGCTACTAGCGGAGCCGCGGCTTTTTGAAAGGCCCCGTTGAATAGCTTGTCGAATTCAGGCGGCTCACCGTCTCCAAGCCCCTCTTTCAACGCTTCCAGTACCTTTGAGGGAAGCTGGCCATCGTAGCCACGGAAAACCCGCGTAAAAAACGCCGGTACGCCGCTGAAGCTCCCCATACCGAGCTTCAGCGCATTCATTTGAGCCTTGCCTTTCTTGGACACGCTGATCTGGTAACAGCTCGGAGTGTGGTCCTGCAGATCCCATCCCCCGAGGTAGTACCCAACCCCACCCATCTCCTCAGACTGCCTATCTCTTTCCTCACAAACAAGCTTAATGAGCTCGTCAGCCGCCGCCTTCACATTGAGGGCTTGCTTTTCGACAATATCGCCCAAGCGTGCTATGAGAGTTCGATGGCTTGTTCTGCCCACGCTCCCAGATCCCCACGTGCAAGCCCCAAGGCGCGCATTCTCGCCAACTTCAAAGACCTTCTGTGCGTACCTGAAGACCTGGGCCACGCCCTCCCTACCATCAGGCGTCCGGACCTGGACAGCCGTTGCGCTATCCGACCCAAGAACAACGCCTTCAGACGTCAGGTATGCGGCTGCAATCGTCACCCGGCACCTCGCTCAGAAACGGTACTTCCCCACAGCGTCTGTTCGCAATTCATGCCCTCCTGGGCCAAGAACTGTAACGGCTGGCTTCTCCGCAAAGACGCTACCGCATGGGCGCTATTCTTTCGCCAATTATAGCATACTTCCCCGCGCAAGCGCACAACTGCGGTTGAGCGCGTCCTTGTCGAGGATCCGGTTCCTCACCATATCCTTACGCCGTTTGCCTGCGAAAATAGTGGTAAAGATGGGATCTCCGCGCAAAGGAGTATAGCCCGCCGCTGTCTTTATGTCATCCGCTTTGCCTGTGCTGCCCGCGCCTCCCGGAAGCAGTCCAGCACATCGTCCGGCACCTGAGATCCCGTGTCCGGTGCCGGATGGCTGGCTTGGTGGAGGATGGGGGATTCGAACCCCCGGCCTCGACAATGCCATTGTCGCGCTCTCCCAGCTGAGCTAATCCCCCACCTGGTGCGGATAAGTCTAAATGAGAGAGCGGCATTCTGTCAAGCGCCCGCTCCCGGCGGGTGCTCGCTGGCCTTACCCGAGGTCGAACAGCCGGACGATGTCGTTCTTAAGCACGTAGAGCAGAAGCGCCACCAGCAGCGTGAGCCCCACCGCCTGGCTTACCATCCTCACTCTCTCGCCCATAGGCTTGCCGCGGAGCTTCTCGATGGCAACGAACAGCAGGTGACCTCCGTCCAGAATGGGAATGGGCAGTATGTTGATGAAAGCCAGGCCGATGCTGATCATGGCGGTGAGGTAGAGGAGCTTCCCCATGCCTTGCTGCGCGGCGCGATAGGATGCGTAAGCGATCAGCGCCACCCCGCCGAGGTTCCTGGTGCTGAGGTCCCGGCGCACAAAACCTCGCAGGGTCAGAAAAATGTCGGTCACCGTCCCGTAGGTCTTGTAGAAGCCGGTCCTGACGGCCTGCAGGATGCCGTGGCGTCTGATGCGCTGCTTGCCCCGGTTGAAAATGCACCCGATGCTGCCCTGCGGATCCTCGGCATTCCTCACGGGGGTAACCTGCGCCGAGTGCGCCTGCCCTCCGCGCACCCATCGAATGAGGCGCGGGTGCGGTTCGTCCGAAGCATTGGCCTCCAGTATCTCTTCCCAGCTCTCGACCGCCCTTCCCGCCACCTCCACTATCCTGTCCCCCGACCTCATGCCCGCCTCCCAGGCGGGGGTTCCCGTCTTGACCCAGGCGAGTTCGTTGCTCGTGGTGCACTCCAGGCTGAAAAGGAAGTCCCTGAGCGCCTGCTCGTCCGCCATCTCAGCCCGAACGGTCACCTCTTTGCCCGAGCGCTCCAGGCGGAACTCAACCGGCCCGTAGACATCCTGGATCATGCCCTCTACCTCGACGATGCTACGCACCTGCTTGCCGTTGACGCTCGTGATCCGGTCCCCGGCCCGCAGCCCGAGCCGTTTGGCCATCCCGCCCTCCTGGAGCGACTCGATGGTCGAACTCACGCACGAGATGCCGATCCAGTAGAGCGACGACTCGGTGATGACCCGGAAGGTCAGATCCCGGTCTCCCCGCTCCACGACCACCTCGAGCTCCTCGTGAGGGCGTTCGTGCAGCTCCTCGGCAAGCTCCCGCACGAAGCGGACTTCCCTCCCGTTGACAGACACTATCCTGTCGCCAAGCTTCATTCCGGCCTCTTCTGCGGGGCAGCGGCCCTGCTGCCCCCCGACCCTGAACAAGCCCGTAACGATCAGCTCCGTCGGCGGGGCAAACCCGATGCGTTTGACCCCGAGCCTCGGGTCGTAGCGCAGAGGAAGCTCGTAATCAATGCGCCGTCCGTCTCTGTTGACCGTCACCGACACCTCGTCCAGGCCCTGAAGAGCGACCGCGCGCTGGACGTCCTCGAAATCAGGGTCCGAGATGTCATTGATCCGTTCGATCACGTCCCCTTTCCGCAGGCCGGCCTGCCAGGCGGGCCATCCTTTCTGCAGAACCCCCACCTCGGCCACCAGGAAGGGGACTCCGAGGCTGAAGGCGACGATGAACCCGATGAGCCCGAGCACGACGTTCATCACCACGCCCGCCACAAAGACCACGGCGCGCTGGCCGGGACTCTTGGAATAGAACTCGTCCGGAGCGCCGGTCGTCTCGCCGCGCACATCGCCCGCCAGTCTGACGTATCCCCCCAGGGGAATCAGCGAGAGCCGGTACTCGGTGTCTCCTCTTTTGAAGGCGAGGAGTTTCTTCCAGAACCCCACGGAGAAGACCTCCACGCGCACCCCGACGGCCTTCGCGGCGAGGAAGTGGCCGGTCTCGTGGACCAGAATCAAGAGCCCCACCGCCACGGCGGCGAGCACGACACTTATGATTGAGCCAAACATCGAATGGCCTCCTCTCGCGCCCACCGGTCCGCGCGTTCGAGCTCTTCCACGTCAGCACCCTGCCGGACCTCGTGTGCCTCGAGCACCGCCGCCACCAGGGGGACGATCTCGTTGAACCCGATCTTCCGGCCCAGGAACAACTCCACCGCGACCTCGTCGGCGGCGTTGAGCACGGCGCCGCTCGTGCCGCCCTTGCGGGCGACCTCGTAGCCGAGCTTCAGGGCAGGATACTCCTCCGGGTCCGCCCCCCGCAGTTCCAGGCGCCCGAGCTGCGCCAGGTCCAGCCTCTGGACCGGCCCCTCGACCCGTGCGGGGTAGCTCAGGGCGAACTGGATGGGCAGTTTCATGTCCGGCACCCCGAGCTGTGCCACCACGGAGCCGTCCACGAACTCCACCAGGGCATGGACCACGGACTGGGGGTGGATCAACACCTCGATCTGCTCCACAGGCAGGTCGAAAAGCCAGCGCGTTTCGACGATCTCCAGCGCCTTGTTCATCATCGTGGCGCTGTCTATGGTTATCTTCTTGCCCATCCGCCAGGTGGGATGCCGCAGGGCCTGCTCGGGGGTGACCCCGGCCAGTTCCCGCTGAGGGACCCCTCGGAACGGTCCCCCGCTCGCCGTGATGATGACCCGCGCCACCTCCTCGCGCCGCCCGCTGCGCAACGCCTGGAGGATTGCGCTCTGCTCGCTGTCCACGGGCAGGATCGTGCCGCCGCGCCGGAGAGCATCCCGCACGATCTCGCCCCCGACCACCAGGGACTCCTTGTTGGCGAGGGCGAGGACGCGCCCGCACTCCAGGGCCCTGAGCGTGGGCCGAAAGCCCGCCCAGCCGACGATGGCGTTCAGAACGACGTCGGCCCCGGCCAGACCGGCAACCTCGCAGACGCCTTCCGACCCGAAAAACAGCTCCACCTCGACCTCCCCGAGCGCTTGCCTGAGAGGCTGGCGGCCGCGGACATCTGCCAGGGCAGCGGCGCGGGGCTTGAACTCCCGGACCTGCCGCGCGAGTTTCTCCCACTGCGAACCTGCGCTCAAGCCGACCAGGCGCAGTCGTTCGGGCATGCTGCGGATCACTTCGAGCGTGCTAGCGCCTATGGAGCCGGTGCTGCCGAGCACCACGATCTTCCTTACGCCATGTTCAGCCACAGAAGCTCCAGCCATGAGTGCTCAGCCGGCAGGCCGCCCGGCCTCGGCTCAGGTGATGTTCTCGATCTCGTCCATCAGGGCGGCGGCGAGTTCCGAGGCCGGTTTCCTCCGCACCTTCCGGCCCTTGCGGAATATGTAACCGAACTTCGTCCCTGCCGCAACGCCCACGTCGGCCTCCGCCGCTTCTCCCGGCCCGTTGACCACGCAGCCCATGATGGCCACCTTGACCCTCTTGCGGCAGCCCTTGAGCCGCTCGCTCACCTCCTCGACGAGCGAGGGCAGGTCAATGTTGCACCGTCCGCACGTGGGGCACGATATGATCTCAGGCCCGGTGCGTTCCCTCAGCCCGAGCGCCTCCAGTATGCTCAGCGCCGCCTTCACCTCCTGGTGAGGGGGCCCCGTCATTGAGACACGGATCGTGTCCCCTATTCCTTCAGCAAGCAGCGTGCCTATTCCCACGGCGCTCTTGACCAGGCTCGCCTCGGGCGGCCCGGCGGCCGTCACGCCGACGTGGAAAGGGTAGTCGCACCGCTCGGCGGCGAGCCGGTAGGCGCGGATGGTCTCAGAAACGTCGCTGGCTTTGAGGCTTAGCACGAG
>JAUWZH010000069.1 GCA_030615435.1 Candidatus Brocadiaceae bacterium
GCCGCATTTCCCCCCCGACCGACTCGCGCACGCTAATGCGCACCCGCGCTGGTCGGGACAGCCTGACGGTAATCGCGTTCCGGCTCCCGTCCAGGACGGCGAACTCGCATTTAAACGGCCCGCGGCCCGGCGCGCCGCACCTCACCCGGTAGCTTCCGGTGCGAAGGGGGACCTTCGCCTTTCCCTGCGCGTCAGTGAAAACGAACGCCGCCGGCCCGGTCAGCCGTGAATCGAACGTCGCCCAGGCCCGCGCCACCGGCAGCCCGCTGCTCTCCTCCTTCACCTGCACCTCCATCTCGCCCATCGGCGGCGCCGACATCGCCAGCAGTTGCGAGCCGACCCGAGACGGGCTCCCCCGGGTCGGCACGAGACGCCTGCGGTAGGTGCGGAGCTCTCCGGGCGGGATGGTGTGCTCCGAATAGATCACCTTCGACCAGCCCGGCCCGTGCGTGCTGTCCATCGGCATCCCGCCGATGGCGAACAGGCCCCATGCCCACCGCCCGGCGAAGAATGAAAGCCATGCCGTCTGGCCGCTCCTGCCGGCAGGGTGCAGGCCGACCCCCTCAACGAACCGTTCGGTGCGCCCGTGGTAAATCAGGTCAGCCACTTCGAGGCGGTAGACGGTGTTCGGGCTCTGGTTCTGCACGCTCGTGACGATTCCCAGTGTGCGCGAACCGGGAGCCAAACGGTAGCGCGTCCGAATGACCACTGCCGGATTGCGGGACCAGTGCCCCATGGTCATGACGGTGGCCGCCTCGTCGGAGGGGTCCTGCCCCATCACGCGGACTTCTTCGCAGACCACCCCCGGCGTCGTCCCGCCCCCTACGTGCGGCACCAGCAGGCGCATGTAGTCTTCGCCGCCCTGCATCGCCGCATCCAGCAGCGCACCCGCATAGAACGGTGAAGGAGCCGTGCGTTCCTCGGCCCCGACCACGAATCGAACGAAGGCGTTCTGAAGCAGATAGTCCCCCGCTCGCCCCTCGGCCCCGGGACCCTGAACGAGGGGCGTGGCGGCTCCGATGCGCACGACCTCAACCCGCCCCATCAGTTCAAGGGCCGGTTGAGGCTCGAGGTCCTCGGGCGGTAAAAGCCCGGTTCCGTCCCTGCCCCGGCAACCCGAGGTGAACGCCATTGCCGCCGCAATCGCGGCGAGGGCGAGCCCGATTGCCTTCATACGATTGGGCCTCCTGCCCATTTCCAGCCATTACCACGGAGCGCGTATGACGTGCGAAACCAACGCACCGGCGGCGAACGAGCAAATGCTTCGCTTCGCCGGGGGGTCAACCCGCGCAGGGCCTGCGAGCACGACGACGATGCGAGGGGAACCCGACATGGTGGGATTCTAGGGCAGCACCCGCGCTTCTGTCAAACCCGTCGGGCGGGGGGGGCGTTTGCTTTGCACGCATCGGTACGCTACTTTGAGGTTTGCTCCCGAGTGGGGGGAGCCCTGCCGAAAACCAGCGCTCGGCCGATTCCAGGGGTGGCAATCGTGCCCATAGGCGACTACTACGGCAGCGTGGACGAGGCCGTGAAGCGGGACGACATCCGCGGGGTCTACGGGAAGGACATCGGCCCGGACTTCGCCCGAGCACTCGGTCGAAGCCTTGCGGAAGTCCTGCGCTGCGCGACGCCTGTCGAGCCGGTGAACGTGGTGGTGGGGCACGACATGAGGCTGAGCGGGCCGGTCCTTGCGGAGGCGCTGAGCCAGGGGCTGACCGAAGGCGGCTGCCGGCCGGTCCAGATGGGGCTCGCAGGCACGGAGCTGGTCGGCTTTCTACCAGCCCACTACAGCGACGTAATTGACGGCGGGGTCATGATAACCGCCTCGCACAACCCGCCGGAGGAAAACGGCTTCAAGTTCTTCGGACGCGGAGGCCAGCCCCTGTCACTCGCCCCCCTCGATGCCCCGTCCGGCGAGGAAGGGCTCGGGCGCATGGCGTCGTCCATAAAGAAATCCCGGATACCGGAGCGTCTGAAGTGGGAGGACTTCGCTCCCGACTATATTCAAACGGTCCTCCAGAAGGGTGAGCTTGATTTTGAGAGGGCCGTCTCCGGGGCCTCCGAGCCGATGCGCATTGCCGTGGAGGCGGGCAACGGGATGGGTGGGCGCATCCTGCGCGAGTTCGCCAGGATCGCTCCTCAGTTCGAGTGGAGTTTCTCAAACGAGACGCCTGACGGGCGTTTCCCCAGGGTCATGCCGAATCCGTTGAGCGATGAGTACCAGCGGATGGTCGCCGAGCTGGTGCGCAGGACCGGCAGCCACGTGGGGATGTGCTTCGACGGGGATGCCGACCGTGTGGCGCTGGCGGACGAGAACGGCGAGATGCTCTCGCCCCCGCTGCTCGCCGCGTTGATCGGCGGGCGCCTGCGGGAAAAGCTCGGCCCGGGGGCGAAGACCGCGTTCAACCTGGAGTGCAGTTGGGTGGTGCCCGACAGCCTTGGCGACCGCGCCAGTGTCACCGGAGACGGGCCGGCCGTGATGGTGCCGGTGGGATACGGAAGGATCAAGGCGATCATGCGCCGGAACCCGGAAATAGCCTTCGGCGCCGAGCACTCCGGCCACTACATGTTCCGCGAGTTCTACACCGCGGACAGCGGCATGCTGGCCGGGCTGATGGTGCTGGAGCTTGCGGCCGAGCTTCACGCCCGCGGCAAGACCCTCTCCTCAGAGCTGGAGGAGATGCGCCGGCGCTATCACGGCTCGGGCGAGGTCAACTTTCAGCTTCCTCCGGAGCGCCCCGTGGAACACATCATCGCGGAGGCCGTGGCGAGGTTCAAGGGCGAGGCGCAGAGCATGTACGCCGTGGCGGCGGACGGCGTTCGGCTGACGGAAACTTATCCCCCCTCTTTCGAATTGGCAGCAACCGACGTGCGGGTGGAAGCACAGGACTGGTGGTTCTGCATGCGCGAGAGCGGCACCGAAGGCGACCTGTGCCGGCTCTACGTCGAGAGCGATGGCGACCGGGGCCTCATGGAACGAAAGCTCAAGGCGCTTGTGGAACTCGTCGGCCCCGAATTCAGGACTCGAAACAGAACGCGCGGGATGCCGCAGGATGTCAGGGGAGGGGTGAAAGGTGACGACGGAGAGCGCAGGTGACCCCACGCAAAGCCGATAGGACGTGCGTTGTCTTCGGGGCGGGGGCGCTCGGGCTCGGTTTCCTCGGCCCGGAACTCGGGCGCGACTACGAGATGGTCTACGTGGACATCCCGGACAGGGCCGGCCTGCTCGAGTATATGAATGATTCGCACGAATACACTTACAACGAAACTGGTCCCTCTGCGCGAACCGTGAGCGTGGACGGTGTGCGCGGAATCAACACGGCGGACGGTGAGGCCGTTCAGGCGGCCCTCCAACGAGCAGACCTGGTTTTTACGGCAGTAGGGGAACCCAATCTATCAAAGGTGGCGCCGAGCCTGGCGCGCGCCGCCGCTCAACGGGAACCAGAGCGACCCCTGCGCGTCTTGTGCTGTGAGAATGGGCTGGAGATAGCCAGGAAGCTTACGGACCACATTGAATCGGCGCTCGGTGGGGCAGGGAGGCGGCTGATCGTCGGCGATACGGTGATGGGGCGGATGTGCATGATCGTGAGTCCGCCTGAGGGCGGGCTCGCCCCCGTCGGGCCGGAACTCGACTGGGCCGTAGCGGCCGAGCCGTTCTTCGGCATCCCCGTGCCTCGCAGGGCGATGGAGGGGTTGCAGGAGCCCGGGGCAGCGTTCCAGGTGATGGGCGAGGGGGAATTCGCGGCGCGGGAAGACGTCAAGATGTTGGCTCACAACGGCTTACATGCCTTCCTCGCGTTCCTGGGCCAACTGCGCGGCAAGCAATACTACTGCGAGCTGAGTGACGACAGCCGGATCATGGGCATGGCCCGCGACATGCTGCTCGGGGAGGTGGGCGAGGCCCTGCTGCGCAAGCACGGCGCCGCCCTCGACCACAACTTCTATCACAATTACGCCGTCACCATCCTGCGCCGGGTCGTGTGCCCGGGGTTCCACGATTCCCTGGCTCGTGGCGCACGTGCGGTTATGCGCAAGCTCCAGCCGGGGGAACGGCTGGTGGAAGGGGTTCGGATGATTGCAGCCCAGGGGCTTTCGCCGCAGCTTTATGCCACGGGCCTGGTTGCAGCCATCGCGGTCGCGCGCCGCACCCGTGCGACGGAGCTGAGCTTCCATGAGGTGCTCAGGCGGCACTGCGGCCTGCGCGAGGACGAAGAAGCGGACCTGATCGAGCTCGCCGAAGATCGCAGGAGCTGGCTGGGGCGCGAGTTCGGGCTCGAGGGCTGATGTTGAGCTCCGCGTGGATGCGTCGCCCTTGCGGGCCAGTGGGGAGCTATGAGATGACGAGGGCGGCCACCACGGGCAGCGTGACCATGGAGAGTACCGTGCTCAGGATTATGGAGGTGTTCGTAAGGTCCATGTCGAGTTCGAAGTTCTCCCGCAGCAGGGGCGTGGAGGTGGCCACCGGCATGGCGGCCTGGAGGATCACGACGGCGTAGCTCACCTCGTCGAGAGGCAGCAAGGCGGCGATGCCCCATCCAACCACCGGCGCGAGCACAAGTGTGACGCCGGAGACCAGGAGCGCCGGCCTCAGCGCCTTGTGGATGCCGCTGAAGTCCAGCATTGCTCCGATGCCGAAAAGGATGAGCGGCACGGTCATCTGTCCGAAGGGCCGCAGGGCAGTCTCGAGCAGCCGTGGCAGCCCCCAGTGCGTCAAGCTGAAGGAAAGCCCCAGCAGCGTCATTCCGACGATGGGCGCCGTCAGCTTCACGGCCTTGCCGACGGGGACCCCGCCTTTCTGGCCGCGGGTGTGGATCAGCCCGATGAGGAGCCCGAACCCGTAGAACACGGGCCACCACAGCAGTAAGAAGAACACGGCGCGCCGAAGCCCGGCGTCTCCCAGCAGGACCTGACACACGCCGAAGCCGATCCAGCCGTAGTTGCTGAACGTGCCGCACGCATGGACGGCGCTCTTGCTGCCTGGTCCGTTCACGAAGCGGGTGGCCAGGAACGCCACCAGGAACATCGCTCCAGTCAGCAGAATCAGAGCGGCCAGCATGGAGGGCAGGGCCGAGAGGTCCTCCCCGCCGGCGTCGTACATCGAAAAGAACACCATCACCGGCAGGGTGAAACGGACCACGAAGCGGCGCAGAACGTCCCCCTCTTCATCCCCGAAGACCTTCGTGAGCCGAAAACCAAGGCCGATCAGAATCGGAATGAGGATTTCCAGGATTTTGAACAACGTTGCCATCAGAAGCCATATCCCGGCTGACGAAGCAAGCATCGCGGATGCGAACCGTCTATCTTACCGGCTGTACGCGTCGCTTCAAGAAGATGCGCAGCACGGGGCTGAACGAAACCAGACGGAGAAACTCTCCCGCTTGACAGGCACGTTCACACGCGCTAAAAGGCCACAGGCATCCGGAGGGCATCCGGGCGTGCCGGGTCTCCCGCAGGAAGGTTGCAGGTCTGCAACCTTCCCTTAACATTGCCGTAATCCTGACGTGGCGGTATACTGTTGGCCGTCTGACTCCAAGGTTGCCCCGTGCGCGTGGGAGGAAAGAAGTAAATGGGAAGCTCCGGTTCAAAGCAGCTTGCTCTTCTCTCTTCGACACCAATGCCGAAGAGCCTGTTGGCTGGCCTGGCCTTTATTGCTGGAATCTTTGTTTCCGGGTTGGTTCTGTCCCACCAGGGTCATGAGGTGTTCCTGCTTTGGATTCACGAGGACGGTCTGGTGGAGTGGCTTACGTTTGGGGAACTTTTGATCATGTCCGCGTTCTCCTTTGTCATGTCTCATGCTTTCAGGCGGTCCGGGCAGGGACGAGCAGCAAGCAGGGTATGGCTCCTGCTCGGTTTCCTGTGTCTTTTCGGAGCCATTGAGGAGATCTCCTGGGGGCAGAGGGTCTTTGGAATCGAAAGCCCGAAGTGGTTCCGGAAGCACAACGCACAGGGCGAGACCAATTTGCACAACCTGGTGTTTTATGGCGTGAAAATCAATAAACTTGTCTTCGGCACAATTCTGGGAGTTCTCGTTGTAATCTATCTGTCTTTGTTTCCTGTATTGTATCGCCTCAGCGGAAGATTCAAGGGTTTCATTGACAGGTGGGGGATTCCAATTGCCCAGAATTACCAGATCGCCATCGCTGTTATTGTCTTTATACTGGTCCAACTTCATCTCGACTTCTCGAAGAAGGTGAGGGAGTTGCTTGAGCTCTACACTTGCTTCTTGTTCCTTCTTGTCCTGGCGCATCCATATAACCAGGAAGCCTTCCCGTTGAGGTGGCTGCAGTTCCGGAGACGGAAAGCCTCCCGTGGGGAACAAGCTGGCCGGCAGTAATCATATAGGCGTTCCGAGGGCTTTGAGACGTGCTTCCATTCAGAAGGAGGATAAGGATGAATTCTCGGGAGCGGTTCCATGCTGTCACTCACTACGGCGAGACGGACCGCCTCTGGCATTGGGAGTTCGGGCCCTATGAAGAGACCGTGAAGCGCTGGCGCACGGAAGGGCTGCCTGCCGATTCGGACTGGTGCTACTACAGCGGTTACGACCGGAACGAAACTGTCCCTGTGAACGTCGGGCTGTGTCCGGCATTCGAGCGCGAGACCATTGAGGAGGTCGGGGACTACGAGATATACCGTGACGTTGACGGCGTGATAAAGAAAAGGCTCAAAGACGTCCCGCAGCCGGCCATGCCCCAGTACCTCCAGTACCCTCTGAAGGGCAGGGAAAACTGGGCGGAGTTCAGGAAGCGCTTGGACCCGGACAGTCCGGCCCGTTTCCCTCTGCACTGGGAGAGCATCAAGAAGCAGTATGAGAACCGTGATTTTGCGCTCGCCATCCAGGGTGGCAGCCTCTATGGATGGCTGCGGAACTGGATTGGGATTGAGGGCATCAGCCTCGCCGTCTATGATGATCCGGCCTTTATAGAGATGGCAGCCACTGAGATGACCGATTGCATTCTTGGTGTGCTGGATAAGGCCTTGGACGGCATGGACTACGACTATGCATGGTTCTGGGAGGACATGGCCTACAAGACGGCCTCCCTTATCAGTCCGCAGCACTATCGTAAGATTTTTCTGCCGCAGTACCGCAGGATCACCGACCGCCTTCACGCTGCGGGGATAGACGTGCTGATGCTCGACAGCGACGGCAACGTCGAGGAACTCATCCCGTGTTGGCTCGACGTTGGGATAAACTTCATCACTCCGATGGAGGTCGCCGCAGGCATGGACGTGGTCGCACTCCGGCGCAAGTTCGGCCAGGACTTGATGATCGGCGGCGGGATGGACAAGCGCATCATCGCGAGCGACAAGGCGGCGATCAAGAGGATGGTAGAGGAGAAAATCCCACTGATGAGGGAGGGAGGGTACGTGCCTGGGTGCGACCACGGCGTACCGCCCGACGTCTCCTGGGAAAACTACCTTTATTACCGAGAGCTGCTGCTCAACGTGAGGCTCTGAGACGACTGTGGGAAGCGCCCCGACCTCAGCGTTGGCCCGACGCGCGGCGAGTTGGCGCGACAGGGCAGAATGGCAACGCCTCCGTGAGGCGTATCCCCGGCAGGATTCCGGGCGTTTCTCGCGCAGGGCAAAGCATGGTGAGGTTCGTACTTCTTATGAGGCGCCGCACGTCGAGGAGTGTGTGATTCGGGCACCACGCGAGAAACGCCACCTAACCTGCGCGGCGGCCTCTCGCTGATACTCCGAGAGTTTCGGCGTTTTCGGGGTGAGAAGAGGGTGTCGTGAAGGGAGCCCTTTTCCCCAGCCGGCCGGGCTGCTTTGCATCTCACTGCTCAGGAAGCCTCCTAGAGTTCCAACTGCAGCTTTTCACGCGGCCTACGCTAACGAGTGCTGCCTCTGTGCACCTATTGCTTTTGCTCTTCGCTCTGAGGCAGCTTTGCCAATTGGTCGCGTAGCCACCTCTTTGCCTTGATTTCTCTTCCGTCGGGCAACCTGACAAGGTAATCTCGGCCGGAAATCCAAGAACGCCCAGCGACCCTGTCTATAAAACCTTCCGCTGTACGGATCTCTTCATGCGCATACTCGTATTTTTTCCGGATGTGCTCTGCCGCTCCGGCTGGCGTGTATTCCCTGTCATTGCGTATAAATATCACATCGGACTCCTCAATGATATCCATTAAACGCTCAATCTTCTCTCGTTCCGCCCTTTCGTCCACTTCAGGAGGGGTCACCTGGGAAACAGTGAAAGCTCCGTAGTCATCTCCAGCGATGAAATTGACTAGCTTCTCTACCGTTAGCTTGTAATGCCCTTCGCCCACCGTGAAAGTCACTTCATCGCCACGGCGAACAGAGGTCTGATCAACGAGAGTTTGTCCGTCTGCAGTCGTGATCGACAGCAAGACCTGGGCAGCAGTGATGTCGTCTATGTATATCCTGACGTAGCCTTCTGAACCAGGCACCTCTTTCAAATGGCGTTGGATGATGGTCATTTTGACGCTATCACCAGCAAGGTTGAGCCGCTTCGAAGGGGCCTTCAGGACAACGCGCATTTCTTCCATGCCTGCCTGGCTGCACATGAGTTCCAGGTTTCCGTGTTCTTTCCAGGCACTTCTGATCTCCGCAGTCATCCCGAGGTTCAGCACATTCGCTGCATTTGAGGCGCGCAAGGACCACGTCTTCTCACCGACGCACGCTTCAGCAACTGGTCCCACGGCATCTTCTTCAAATCTGACCTCGATCTTGTCCACGTGCTCGGGGGAAAGGAAGTACGACTCTGCAACCGTTTGTGTCCCGAATCTCCCCGGAGGGAGAGCAGCAGGCAATACCCAAAGACTGGAGTCAGATACGTGTGTAAGCATCGCCATATCTTCCCATATCTGCGCAAACGAGGGACTTAGGATTTCCGTCTTCTTCCCGTCAACGTAGACGTATATCCTGGGAGGCATCCGAGCAGGCTCCGTGACCGCATAGTGCATCGGCACGCTTGCGACGATATGTCCGTCTGAAGTCTCCACGAAGATTTGAAACTGGCCAGTTCCTTCGGCACGAATCATTGCTGAAAGCACCCGGTCTGCGAGGTTGACTTGATAGGCGCCGCCCCCAACGGGTACAAGCTTGAACCGGGCTTGGGCGTCTCTGTTGCGGGACAGCCACACACCCCTAACCTCTCCCCCCTTGATGGTTGCGGTCAAAACGATGTTCGTCCCTTTCGGCAACGGAAAGGATAGTCTGTCAGGTACACCCAAAATGCGCATCGTAACCTCTGCGAAGGCCAGACTCTGCGCGAACATTAGGTTCATAAAACATAGAACCAGCCCTACGAGTAGAGCCCTTTTGGCAGCCATTCTTTCTGTCTCCCGCTTGGTAACGGTCAGCGGTCTTTTTCGACATCTCCCAGCTGAACCAGGAGCGCCGGGATTCGTCCGCATCACTTGGAAGTGTACCCCGAAAACGGGCGCCCGTCAACACTTTCTTGTGCCTATTTTGTGGCGAATCGGCCACGCCAGCCATTCCCACGGGCGTGTCAGCCTCGCGAAGGGCCTACATGCGAATCTCCCTGCGCCCACCATACGAAAAAGCCTTGGGGGCTTTCGCGGCTCAAAGGCCCCCGTGAGGCGCTTTGATCGTGCGGGGCGGGGCACGCTACAATGGGTGTCGGCACACGAGCAGGGCAGGGCGGTTCTGGGGGAAGACGATGAGGAAAAAGAGGTCGGTCATTATCGCGGTGGCGCTGCTGGCTGCTGTGGCGTGCGGATGCGCAGTCTGTAATCTGCGCAGGACGACGCCGGCGCCAGGGGGCGAGCGCAAAGCCGCTGTCACTGACGCCACCCGTTCGGGAGCGCCGCAAGAGAAACCACTCACGCCTCACGCGACTTCGCAAGCCGACTGGGCCAAACCCGTCGAGAAACCCGGCGTGCCCAACCTCTACAAGGTCACGGGCCAGCTCTACCGCAGTGCCCAGCCGACGGCGGAAGGCATGCGCGAACTCAAGAATATGGGCATCAAGACGGTTGTCAACCTGCGGCTATTCCACTCTGACCGCGGCGAGATCGGCGAGACCGAACTGGCCTATGAGCACATCCCCATGGAGGTGTGGGATGCGGACGACGAGGAATTCGTTCGCTTCCTGAAGATCGTCACCGACGAGAATCGCACCCCGGTTCTCGTGCATTGTCAGCACGGCTCCGATCGCACCGGCACCGCCGTGGCTGTCTACCGGATTGCGGTGTGCGGATGGGCAAGGAGGAAGCAATCAGGGAAATGCGGGAAGGTGGGTTCGGTTTTCACGAAGTGTGGAAGGGGCTCCCGGAATACATCCGGGAACTCGACGTTGACGCCATCGAGCGCCGTGCCGCCTCGAAGCCTCCGGCGGCAGATTGACACGCCGACGGGCGCCCTTGCGCTTCTTCCCGCCCCAGATCTTCATGCGGGGAAGCTGTCATGAATCTTACGCGCGATCCCAAACCGCGAGGCGACGTGCGGATCGTCTTCGCCTCTGACAGCAGCATCACGGCGTACGCCCTGTGGGACGCTCCCTCTCCTATTGATCAGAGGCGGCGTCCCGAGCAGCTGCGTCGCGCAGTGGACGACCTGGCCGCTGCAGGAGTGGACGTCCTGGCGCAGATGGTCTTCATGTCCAGAGGAGTAGGTTTCTTCTGGCCGGAACATCCCGATCACGTGCACCGCCCCTACCCGATAGATCAGGCGGGGGAGCAAGGCGTGCAGCCCATCGAAATACTGATTGATCAGTGCCACAGACGCAGTATGAAGTTCATCGCGAAGTTTCGCATGAGCGATCGCCACACCGACTCGGCGCGAGGTTTCATCAAAGCTCACACCGAGTGGTGGCTGAAGGAGTTCCCCGGCGCGTTTGACTT
>JAUWZH010000086.1 GCA_030615435.1 Candidatus Brocadiaceae bacterium
CCACACCTTTGATACGAGGAGGACGCCTATGGCGAGAGTTTAGGTCGGTTTAAAGGCATGTGCGGCAGCCGCGGTTCATCTAGGACCGGAAGTGCCGCTCCGAAGTAAAGGACGATACGTCCGCGGCGTACGCACTGTACAGTGCGGTCGCCGAATACGCCATAACCCACGTGGCTATGGACGGAACGGTCGTTGTCACACTCTCCTGCCAGGCGTCCAACGACAGCGGCAACGTCCCGGACTCTGGTTCGTACAGCGCGACCCAGACGGTGACGGCGAGCTGGAATGTTGTGTAGGAGTAGCTTGAGCAGGCTTGGGCTAGGGGTGCTGGGATCGTGCATCCCGGCACCCCAGTCCCGTGTTAAGCTGAAGAACTTAGGTGTGCACTCCTAACAGGGGTAAGAGGGGATTGAATCAATGCATGCGCATACGAAGCAAAGAAATACGTCTCCGTTTCGGTCCTCCGCGGCGGCAGCGATCTTCCTTGTAGCCGTTGCAGCCCTTCATCTTGTTGGCTCTCAGACGGTTGAAGCCGGGATTGCGGTGTCTCCCCTGCAGCAAAGGATCGTTGTTAAGCCAGGGCGCGAGGCGGAGTTTTCGCTCACCGTCAGGAATGTCAAGAGGAGCTCTCGGACACGGGCTGCGAGCGTCAAGGTGGAGCTGATGGACTTTGCCGTTTCGCTGCAGGGGAACCTTTCCTTTGGGGAAGGCTGCGAGCATGCCCGGTCGGCTGTCAAGTGGATCACTCTGGATGCCAGCGAACTGGTGCTCCAACCGGGCGAGTCCCGGGAAATCAAGGCGAAGGTCTCCGCTCCTTCTGGGGCGGACGGCGATTACTGGGCCACGTTTATGGTCACCATCGGCGGGCCGAGGAAGGAGAAGAAGGGCACAGTAAGCGTTGTCTTCAGGACGGCCTCGGGTGTTTTCGTGCACGTTGCCCGGAGGAATTACTTGGAACGCCTGAGCGTCGGAAACCTTCAGGTGGCCCTGCCGCAATTCGGCCCTGAGGACAGCGCCCCTGCGGAGCCCGACCGAGAAGACGCCTCCGGTGTCGCCCCAAACAAGGAAGTGCTGACGGTCTCCGGAGAGGTCACAAACACAGGCGTTGTCAGTCTTGTCCCATCGGTGAGAGCATTCATTTACCTTGATGGTCAGCGTAAGGTCGCGTCCATCCCCCTGCATGCGCACCGAAGGCGCATCCTGCCGGGCCATACCCGACGCTTTGTTGGCGTCATGCCGTCCGCCCTGCCCGCCGGACACTACACCTTGAAGCTCTTGATCGACAGCGGCGGAAGAACCTCACGCAAAGCGCGTGCGGAGTTGGCCGGATTCGACATCGGCCCCGAACTCGCCCGGCGATGGAAGGAGCGTGAACTCGACGAGGGTCCCCAGGGCTTACGTGTGGAGCCGGAGGAGCTGCGGGCTACGGTGACGCCCGGCCGTTTCACGGCACTGCGTGTTGCTGTCGGCAACAGTGGAGACGCAACGATGAGCGTACGCTGCCGGCTGAACTTGGAGACCTTGCCGGAGGGTTGGCTCGCGTTGCGTCCGGAGGAGTTTACACTCGGGCCTGCCATGCGGCGGTCAGTCGTCTGCCGCATCGAGACACCAAGAGACGCACCGATCGGCGAATACAACGGGATTGTCTTGGTCGAAGCGGACATCGCCGGGCTGGTCGAAGGAGCCAAAGCTGAGCTGCGCAAGATGCCCATCCAGGTTGTAATAGCTAGATAATCGGAGTTGCCGTGGCTACACCAATTGCGAAACGAAGAAGGTTGGTGATAGCGCACACTACGCTGTTTGTGATTCTTTGCAGTCAGGTAAGCGGCGTCGCGCTTGCGGCGGAATCACCCTCAGCGCCCGATGCTGAGGGGCCCCTGATCGCCAACGTGTGGGTGGACGTACCGCTCAGGGAGGTTCTGCGCGACGTGTCCATGCAGGCGGGGGTTACTATCGCCGTGGGCCCGTCCGTGCCGGACGAACTCGTCTCACTTGAGGCTAAAGAGATACCGCTGCAGCAATGTTTGCAAAAGGTCACGGCGGGGCAGGGGCTTGAAATTCATAGAATAGAGGAGGGCCTATATGTAGTGGGCAGCGCGAACCCGGGCACTCCGAGCTTCGCCCAGTTCGCAGAAAGCAGACGGGTCTCCCTGAAATACATAACGAGCGGGCATCTCACGAGGTGCCTTCCGCGAGACCTTCAGTCCTATGTCTCAAGCGGGGAGAGAAAGACAGAAGTGGTGATTTTCGCCACGCCGGGAAAGATGAAGCGCGTGCTGGAAATCATCGAGCAAATTGACATTCCGCGTCGCCAGGTGGTACTGGCGGTACTGGTCGTTGAACTATCGCAAGAAGCCGACCGAGAATTCGGCTTGGACTGGGAACGCTCCGGCCCGGACACCCTTCTTAGCCTCAAGAACTTGACCGGCACAGTGCGTTACACAAGCATCAAGGAAAGAGACTTCAGAACCCTGGCGATGACACTAAACATGCTTATCCGCGACGGCAGCGCTACTGTCAGGTCGCGCCCTCGGGTCGCCACTCTCAACGGGGAGCAGGCCACCATAGACGTCTCACTGGAGGAGTATTTCACCATTGTCACCGACGCCAGTGGGACCAACCTGCGAACGCGACTTCAGGTGGTGAAGTCCGGCGTGGTGCTGAAGATGACGCCCCAGATAGGAGACGACGGTGACATCACGGTAAGTGTTTCGACCGAGGTCAGCGACGTGGCCACCCGCAGAAACAACGACGAAGACAACGGAATAGCAGGTACACTGCCCATAATCCGGCGGCGCAAGGCGCAGACGCGGGTCCGAGTCAAAGACGGGGACGCCATCGTGATCGGCGGACTTATAGAAAGTCAGAAGCGCGAGGAAGTCAGGCGCGTGCCTATTCTCGGTTCAATTCCTCTTCTATGTGTGCTTTTCAGGTCAACAAGGGAAATTGAGGTGCAAAAGGAAGTGCTGATCTTCATTGCCCCGCGGTTGATACTGAGCGGCGAGTCTCCGCTGTCCGAGCGCCATAATCTTTGGGACGTCGAAAAAGAACTCAAAGAGTTGCAGAACGATAGCCAGCCGTCGCAGTTTAACAACACAGACGCTGTTGTCAAATGATACCGAAAAGGACCATCATTATTGCGCTGGTAGTCCTCCGCGTGATTTGGCCCCCGTTCCTCATAGCGCAAGAAGAGTTCATGTATTGGGAGGGCAACTTTGCGCCGATCTCGTTGGCGGATGTTACAACGCGAGATACGGTCTCCACAGGGAGTTCGATGGTCCGGCTGCTGATGAGCGGCGACGTAGCAATCTCCGCTGACAATAGTGCTGCTGCAAGACTGTCTGGACCGGGGGGGGGACACACTGCTCTCGGATTACAAGGTCTCCTTTGATGGCGACGGGCAAAGCGCCACGGGGGCTTCCACTGTCGACTATACATCGTATGAATCCTTCCTGAGCGCTCCGGTCCAGGTGTCGCATGTCCAAGGCGACGACGAGGTGGAGGTGACGCTTTATGCCAGAGCCCGGAATCCTTCTGGGGAAGTAGCAAGTGCGGGTTCATATTCCGCCACGGCAACGCTTACGGTCAGCTGGGGCGGGCCTTGAGACGTTGGGTCGTATCATCGACAAGGGCAAAACCAACAGGAGAGGACTCAAATGAATGAAAAAGAACCCCGGGAGCACGATGCGGCACTATCCGCTAGAATTGGTACACCAGCGGCCAAAATTCTCATTGTCGACGATGAGCCGGCTGTGTGCGAGATCCTGTCTCGCTGGCTGGATTCGGAGGGATACAATTGCCACACCGCCAACAGCGCCAAGGAAGCATTGAAGCTGATAAGAAGCGATTCTTTTGGGCTGCTCGTCCTCGACATAAGAATGCCGGAGAAGTCCGGGATCGAGCTTCTCTCCACCACAAGGCAGCGCTTCCCCGACATGGCGGTCATTATGGTTACGGCGGTGGACGACCGGAAGACGGCGATTCTCGCCCTCGAGCTCGGGGCCTACGGGTACGTGATCAAACCGTTCGAGCAGAATGAAGTGATTATCAGTGTCATCAGCGCCCTGGAGCGGCGGCGCCTGGTGCTGGAAAGCCGGGATTACGAACGCTCCCTCGAGCAAAGGGTTCGCGAGCAAACCGAGGACGTGCGCATCTCACGTCGAGAAATCTGCCTGCGGTTGATGGCGGCCCAGCAGTATCACCACGACGAGACGGGCGCCCACATCCGGCGCATTGGCCGCTACGCCGAAGTCCTCGCCGGCCGTGTGGGATACTCCGGGGAGCAGGCCGAGATGCTGTGCTTGGCCGCCCCACTGCACGACGTCGGCAAGATCGGGGTCCCTGACACAGTTCTGCTGAAGCCGGGGGAACTCACCCAGGATGAGCGTGATACCATGAAACCCCATACCACCATCGGCGGCCGAATACTGGAAGGTTCAACAGGGCCCCTGGTGAACATGTCACGGGATATTGCGCTCAGGCATCACGAGAAATGGAATGGCTCGGGCTACCCCGACGGCCTGCTGGGCGATGACATACCTGAGCCGGCCCGCATCGTGGCCATTCTGGACGTCTACGATGCCCTTTTGCACGATCGGGTCTATCGGCCAGCCGTGCCCGAGGAAAAGGCGCTGCAAATCAGCACTGATGGCCGGGGCTCGCATTTTGACCCCCGTGTCGTTGATGTCTTCATGCAGGTTCTGCCAGAACTGCGCCGTATACGGGAGGAACTCAAGGAACAGTAGTCCAGACATGGAGGCCGAAAATGCGTGAGGAGATTACCTTGCGAATCCTCCTGATTGAAGATGATCCGGGAGACGCCCAGATCTTCGGCCGGTATGCTGCAGAGTCTGAGCTCTACCGCATCGGCGTGGACCACGTCAGTGCCTGCGAAGATGCGCTGCACCGGCTGCGCGAGCAGGAATACGCCCTCATTTTTCTTGATCAGCGGTTAGGAGGGGCGGTTGCCGGGCTGGACATCCTCAAGCGCATCAGGTCCGAGGAGCCTGAGCTGCCGGCCATCGTCCTCACTGGCACGGCCGACGAGGAGTTGGCCGTGCAAATGATGAAGGGTGGCGCTGTAGACTATCTGCTCAAGGACAAGTTCAACAGCGAGGTCCGGGAACGCTCGATACGCTACGCCCTCGAAAGGCGTAGGCAGGCCGCAGAGCGTAAAAGGGCCGACGAGAGGCTGCGGGAATCCGAAGCCCGGTTCCGATCGCTCTTCGAAGCCATCCCCGATGCCGTACTGGTGCACGACGACGAGGGCCAAATCCTGCATGTAAACGACGTTGGCGCTCAACGACTGGAATGGCGAGCCGAAGAGCTGAGGGGCAGAAACCTGCGTGAGATCGTGACCCCTGAGATTGAGCGATACTGGCTGCGGCATGGACGAAGCGACGCGGGAACATATCTTCGAGCCGTTCTTCACCACCAAGGATGAAGGCAGAGGAACCGGGCTCGGCCTGTCCACGGTCTACGGCATCGTGAAGCAGCACGGCGGCGACATCTCGGTCCAGAGTGAGCCCGGCGAGGGAACCACCTTCAGGATTTACCTGACCCATGTGGATGCAGAGCCGGAGGAACCGCCCGGCGACACGAGTGAGGAACCCACAACCGGGGGATCCGAGACGGTTCTCATTGTCGAGGACGAAGAGAGCGTGCTGTGGACCGTGCAGAGCACATGGTCGAAGACCTGGGATATCAGGTGCTGACCGCTGCCTCTCCTGCAAAGGCGGAACAGCTATTCGCCGAACATGGCACGGAGGTCGGCCTGCTTCTGACAGATGTCCTCATGCCCGGGGCCGCAGCGGACCAGACCTCTACAAGCTTCTGGCAGCAAAGCACCCGGCGCTCAAGGTCCTGTACATGTCCGCGTATTTCAACACTGCCGCCGTCTCCCAGGGACTGTTGGAGCCAGGCGCGAATTTCCTCCAGAAGCCCTTCACGGCGGACGCCCTTGCCAGAAAGGTGCGAGAGGTCCTGGACCAATGAGCACGGTTGAGTGGAGAGGGGAAAAGGAGAGAGGCCTTCGGCGCTTTCGGCAGTCTTGCAAGCAGCCCCGAGGAGGCCTGTCGGCCGTGCACATGAGCAGGGCTCGATGCTCAGAAGCAGCGCTCGCCTGGGGGCAGCGTACGCGCGCGAATACCTGCTGCCGGTTGACTTTGCCGATGTCCTTGGTTACATTGCAAGCTGGTTTTGACGGCCGCCTGCGGAGAGGTGCCGGAGCGGCCGAACGGGACGGTTTGCTAAATCGTTGAGGGGCATAAAGCTCCTCCGAGGGTTCGAATCCCTCCCTCTCCGCCATACTTCCCCCCGAGGGGCTCTAAGACGTGCTTCTGGTGTGCTTCATGTGTGCTGCCGTCTTCCTCTCCTCGCTCTGCCGGTCATGCCACGCACCGCCGGCCATGAAACGCAAGAGGGCTGAGAAGTCCAAATTGGGTGTTCTCGGGCCGAGCACGCCGAGGTGCACTGGATTCTGGCTCCAGTTTCTTACCTTCGCCTAACCCTCCATGACGGATCTTGCCCCCAACGTCCGAATTCGGACGGATTACAGTTTGTAGAACTTGATGGCGTTCTCGCGGAAGAGCTTTTTCAACTCGTCTTCCGAGCAGCCCAGAAGAAGCCACTCGAGTGTTTCGACGCATTCGGGAATCGTCGCCGCCTGGCTAGAGACCGGCCAATCTCCGCCGAACATCGTGCGCTCGAAGCCGTAACATTGGAAAATGTGATCCACGTACGGCCTGAGCTCTTCCCTCGTCCAGCTCTGATGGTCGGCCTCGGTCGCGAGGCTTGATACCTTGAGATAGACATTCGGCAGTTCGCTCAACGCTTTGAATTGCGCCCGCCACGGATCCAGCTTATGCTCGCGAATGTTGGGCTTGCCGATGTGGTCCAGAACAAACTGCACGTTTGGACATTGCTTGACGAATCTTGTCGTGTTGGCAGTCTGGAAATCGGCGATGCAGATGTCGAAAGTCAGGTTGAACTCCGCCAGCATCTGCACGCCCTTGATGAAGTCCGGCCGAAGACAGAACTCCAGATCTTCCTCGAACTGAATGATGCGTCGAATGCCTTTGACCAACTTGTTCTCTGCGAATTCTTCAAGAATGGACCGAACGGCATCGCCTCTTTCCAACGGTGTCCAGGGGACAATGCCCTGGAGTCGGCCATCGGTCTGGGCAAGTTCAGTAACGAACGCTGCCTCCTCTTTGAACTGAGCTGGGTCGCACTCGGCTTGGACAAAGACCATCCTGTCCACTTTCACCGGCCCGCAGGCCTCATTGTAATCGTCCAGCAGGAACGTGCGGTTCAACATGGGCAGATCCGCCAACCATGGATATCGCAGCCGGTCAAAGTCCCAGACGTGGAGATGCGTGTCAACTATCGGAAAATTCAACATGCCTTTTCACCTTGTTCTTCGTGTTGGGTTCAGTCCATCACCAGGCCGCCATTGACGTCCAGGATTTCGCCCGTGATGTAGCGGGCGTTATCTGAGGCGAGGAAGGCCACCGCGTTGGCAACATCGGTTGGCTGCCCGTACTGCCCCCACGGAATGATCGCGGCGAACTCCTTATTGGTCTTCTCGCCCCATGCGTCGGTCATTGGGGTGGCCGTGGGACCGGGGCACACCGCATTGACGTTGATCTTGTAAGGAGCCGCCTGCAGAGCAAGCGACTTGGTGAAGCAGATCACTCCCGCCTTGGAGGCAGAGTAGTGTGCGCCCGCTGCCAGACCGCCAATCTTGCCTGCCGCAGAGGCGACGGAGATAATCTTGCCGTACGCTTTTTCTCTCATGATCCGAAATGCTTCCCGACTCATCAGGAACGTGCCGCGAAGATTGACCGCCATGATCTTGTCCCACTCCGCCACTTCGATGTCCAGAATCGGCACCATGCGGCACAGGGCGGCGTTATTGACAAGGATGTCAACCGTCCCCATCTTGTCCAGGACAGTCGCATAAAGCTTCTTCACGGAAGGCTCCGAGGCAATGTCTGTCTCAACGACAAGGGCGTTCCTGCCAAGTTCTCGGACCATCGTAGCCGTTTCATTTGACTCTTCGACCTGCAGGTCGGCGATCACCACAGCTGCGCCATTGGCCGCCAGGGCCAAACAAATGGCTCGGCCGATTCCCTGCGCCCCGCCTGTGACGATTGCTACTCTGCCTTCTGTGCCCGTCTCATTGCTCATTTCGTTTCCTTGTTTGGTGATCTGTCCCGAAGGACCAATTCTCCTGCAATGTTGGCAGCATTTCGGCGGCGCCTTGCAAGACCAGGACAGACGCATCGTAACCAAGGAGTTCAAACGCTTCTGCAAGTGCCTGCTGCGGTGTGTCGGCATGTTTCAGGCCAACCGTTTCGACCTGCCGGCGTGAGATGCCATCGGTCACCAAGAAGACGGTTGCCTTCTCCACGGCAACGTCGGCTACTTGGATCATATGGACGCCCACGACCTTGTGGCTCAACTCACCGGAGACGACGAGTCGCTTGACGCATTCTTTGGATTGATACCCGAATTTCAGCAGTTCGGACTCGTGAGGCTGCGAGAGCCCCTCATAGCATGGCGAGACGCAAATAACCACTCCGCCCTTACGCACGGCGAGCCCGGCGGCACCCAACGCCTTGTTGACCTGCCAGAACTCGATATCAAAAGGGTGGCCGTCCACCACGACGATATCCGCCTTCTGCGGCAGGCGGACCTGGTGATATTCGAGTGCCTCGCGGCAGCCTTGGCGGTGGGCTTCGACCAGATCGCCCGCCGCGCAGCCAAAGATGTTCTTCTCGATGTCCATGATGACGTTGACGATAAAATCCAGCCCGGCTTTCCGGGCCGCGTCGTCTATGGACCTGCGGATCGGATTGTCGCGCTTGCCGACGATATCCCTGCTGTCCACGTCTACGCGGGTCCAGTGCATGTCACTATTCGTGATCTCGCCGCAGCAACCCGGCACCAGAATCTTCCCTCCTCCGGTAAAGCCGCAAATCTCAATGGGCATGATGCGTCCAATGCCGACCACCAAATCCGCCCGGGCGATCTTCTTGTTTACCCAAACTTCCACGCCTTGGTCGGTCCTGCCCATAAATTCCAGTGCCTTGGGATCGTCCCACGCGTGATTGTGGACGCGAAACCGCTCGTAGACCTCTGGGCCGACCTTCTGCTGCATCTCCTGCTCGGTCATGGGCCTGTGTGCTCCGAGGGCCATCATGAACTCGATCTTGGAGTCAGCCACGCCAGCCGCGGAGAGTTCTTCCAGCACGAACGGGATGATTTTCCAGGCGGGAGTGGGGCGGGCGACATCGTCGCAGACAATCAAGACGCAGCCTTTATCTTTAGCCAACTCGCTCAGTCGCGGCGTGCCGATGGGGTTGGCTAGCGCCGCGCCGATGGCTGCATCGTTGGGCTCCTGGCGTGGCAGCGAGAAAACACCCAGCAGGTTTTCGGCAGGGACCTCGATCGCGGGGACATCCTCATAATGAGGAAACGCGATCTTCATATGCATCCCCCAAAGGGCCGGCGATTAGAAGTCTATCATTGTCAGCCATCTGCAATCTGTCAAGCGAGAACTTGCGGCGAGCAGGTGTTTCCCGTCTTCTTGAGCAGGCTTCATTTTGGGTTGACTTCCCATCTTGAGCCGCGTATAGTCGGCGACAATCAGCAACCGGCAAATCCCGGACTTGACGGGCTTGCAGAAGCTCAATTGAAAGGAGAAATCATGAAGAAGCGAGTACCAATGCCGAACCGTTTCAAGGGCAAGGTGGCGATCGTGACGGGAGGTTCTTCCGGAATCGGCCGGGCGATCTCGGAGGAACTGTGTAAGG
>JAUWZH010000216.1 GCA_030615435.1 Candidatus Brocadiaceae bacterium
TGCGTCAAGTTGCTGCGGCCCCGCGTACGAAGTAGCACAGCGGGTCCTTGCAACCGGTCGGGCAAAGCCCGCCCTCTTGTCGCCTGCTTGCTTCTTGCGCAGTAGGCTGCGCGCGGACTGTAGTGCTGGAGGCTTCTTTTAGACGGGGGGTTTTCCCGGCCACAACCGGCGTTCTGCGCCGCGCTTGCCTGTTGCCCTGAACTTCATCCTGCAATCAAGGAGGGGAGCATGCCGATAGTGCCTTTCTGTGAGCTTATGGCCGAGGCGGAGCGGGGCCGGTACGCCGTCGGCTATTTCGAGAGCTGGAACATGGGGTCTCTGCAGGCTGTTGCCGACGCTGCCGAAGCCGCGCGCTCGCCGGTAATCCTGGGGTTCAGCGGCATCTACCTGGCGCATCCCGAGCGCATAGTGGAAGAACGCCTCAGCCTGTATGCGACGCTCGGCACCGAGGCTTGCCGGCAGCTTTCGGCGCCTGCATGTCTGGTTTTCAACGAGTCCCCCTGCCTCGATACGGTGCTGGAAGCTATTGACCTGGGTTTCGGACTTGTGATGTTCGCCGACGAGGAACTCGGCCTCGAAGATCAGGTGCGGAGCGTGCGTGAGGTCGTGAGTAAGGCGCACCCCGCTTCCGTGGCGGTCGAGGCGGAGCTGGCGTCGCTCTCAGGTATAGATGGCGAGCTCTCGACGCTTCCCCAGGACTTGCGTCTCACCGACCCGGAGGCGGCCCGTGCGTTCGTCGAACGGACGGGGATTGATGCCCTCGCCGTCAATGTCGGGCAGGCCCATCTGCACGGGCGCGCGGACGTGCGATTGGATCTGTCCAGGGTGGCGGAACTGAAGGAAGCGGTTGAGGTCCCGCTGGTGTTGCACGGAGCCAGTTCCGTGCGCCTCTCTGAGCTGGAGGAATCGGTCCGGCGGGGGATACGGAAGGTCAACGTGGGCAGCGTGCTCAAACAGGCTTACTTCGAAGCCGTGCGCGATGCCTGCGCAAAGGTCGGTAGGGATTTCAACCCCTACAAAGTGGTCGGTTCCGGGTCGAAGGACGACGTGCTCACTGCGGGAAGGGTGGCCTTGCAGGATAAGGTTGAGGAGCTGATGCGCCTGTTCGGCAGCGCGGGGAAGGCCTGATGGAGACTGGCCGCCGCCGCCGCGACGGGCAGACCACAGCGTGCAAGGCGCCAGATTTTCGCATGGCAGGACCGCGCAAGCGGCCCGAAAAACCCGCATCGCAAGTGGTTCTCCCCCAAAGTGGTTGCCTCGCGGTACGATTCTGAGGTAACATTGCATCTGTAAGGTGTACTGATCGTGTCTGCCTGCGATGTGGGCGAACCGATGTCTTCCAAAGCACAGAAGGATATGCTCGTACGCGTCCTGGTGGTGGATGACAACCCCGAGGACCTCAAGCGGCTGCACAAGTACCTGGAGTCGGAGGGGTACGAGGTCGAGGAAGCCCAGGGGTGCTCCGAGGCTTGCGAGCGGGCTGCGTCGGGGGCGGTGGACCTGCTGGTGCTGGATGTGACCGGTTCCGAGGCCGAAACCATTGCGCTGTGCGCTTTGCTGCACGCGGATCCGCACACTGCCGCCCTTCCAGTGATAGCCGTGAGCGATGCAGGCGCCGAAGACAACGCGATGACGGCCGTGCGCGTGGGGGCGGACGATTTCCTGCGCCGGCCCATCAAGAAAGGCGAGCTGCTCACACGCGCCAGGACGCTGCTGCGCATGAAAAGACTCCACGACGACCTGCGGGCTCGTAACGTGGAGGTGGAGGGGGTGAACCAGGAGCTTGCGAGGCGCAATCAGGAACTCGAAGAGGGCATGGAGATGGCCTACAGGCTCCAGCAAGCCCTCCTGCCACAGGCATATCCCGAGGTGAGGAACATCTCTTTCTGCCACCTCTACATGCCGGCGGGCGTGCTGGGCGGGGACTTCTTCCAGATAACGGAGATGTCCGGGGGGCGGGCCGCCCTCCTTCTGTGCGACGTGAGCGGACACGGCATCCGGGCCGCCCTCATCACCAGCATCCTCAAGGCGGTGTTCGAGCACGTTTACCTGGAGGACAAGAACCCCTCGCAGGTCCTCTGCGACGTGAACTCCCGTTTCCGCAGCATTCTCGGCCAGCTCTCGCCACCCATTTTCGCCACGGGCCTCCTGCTGGTTGCAGACGGCGAGAACTGTAGTGTGAGCCTTGCCTGCGCCGGCCACGTCTGCCCTTTCCTCATCCGCAAGCGGGACATGAGTTGCGAGCCGCTCATCAATGACGAACAGAGCGGCCCGGCGCTCGGGTTCTTCCCTGCCCCCGATTATCCGACGGTCGAACGCGAGCTCTCCTCAGGGGACATCGTGCTGGGCTTGACCGACGGGGTGTATGAAGTGATGAATGAGGAAGGGGAGATGTACGGCCTGGAGCGCCTGCGCCGCTGTATCGCCCGGAACGCTCGTCTCATCCCCCGCGACCTGATCCAGAAGATCGTTACCGAGACCGACGAGTTCCGCGGGCCTCGCATCCGCGCGGACGACGTGTGCCTGGTGGCGGTGGAGGCCCATTAGCAATCGCTTGGTCACGAAGGGCTGATGCGGGGTGGCTTCAGGAGGTGGGCGAGACCCTTCCTTCCTCCCGGAGAGTCTCGAATTCATCTTCGGTGAGCACCGGCACGCCGAGTTCGCGGGCCCTGTCGAGTTTGCTTCCCGCGTTCTCGCCGGCGATCAGGTAATCGGTGTTCCCGCTCACGCTCGACGTGGCCCGTCCGCCGAGAGACTCTATGAGCTGCTCGATCTCGTCGCGGGAGCATCTCGCCAGCGTGCCGGTGACCACGAAGCTCCTGCCGGCGATATTGGGGTTCTCCTCACGTGCGAGGCGTTGCGAAACCATGCTCACGCCGGCCCGCTTGAGCTTCTCGATCGCCTCGCGCGTGGAAACCCCGTGCAGGAACTCCATAATGGCGCGGCCCACGATCGGTCCCACCTCCGGTATGGCTTCCAGGGCCTCGATGTCCGCCTGCACGAAGGCATCCATCGAGCCGAAATGCTCCGCCAGGACCTCGGCCATGTGCGAGCCCACGTTGGGTATGCCCATGGCGAAGAGCAGGCGGTCGAGCCCCCGCTCCTTGCTTGCCTCGATGCCGTCCATGAGGTTCTGCGCGGACTTCTCGGCCATGCGCTCCAGTGCGGCCACGTCTTCCTTGCGCAGCGCATAGAGATCGGCGTAGCCCGAGACCATCTCCCGCTGCACAAGCTGCTCGACGAGCGATTCGCCGAGCCCCTCGATGTCCATGGCGCCTCGGCTGCCGAAGTGCCGGATGCGTTCCTTGCGCTGGGCCGGGCACCGGGGGTTCACGCACCGCAGGTACACGCCACCGGGGTCCTGCTGGACGGGCTCGCCGCAGACCGGGCAGCGGACAGGCCGGGGGAACTCCTTTTCGCTGCCCGTGCGCAGTTCCTTGCTGACGCTGACGACCTGCGGGATGATCTCGCCGGCCTTCTCGACCAGCACGTGGTCACCGATGCGCACGTCCTTGCGCTGGATCTCGTCGAAGTTGTGCAGGCTGGCCCGGCTGACCGTGGTGCCGGAGAGCTGAACGGGCTCCAGCAGGGCGACGGGGGTGATCTGGCCGGTCTTGCCCACCTGCACCCTGATGTCCCTGACCACGCTCATCTGCCGGTTCGCGCCGAACTTGTAGGCGATCATGTAGCGCGGCGCCTTGCTCGTGGCCCCGAGTCGTGCGCGTTGGGAGCGGCTGTCCACCTTGATGACGAGCCCGTCCACGGGATAGTCCAATTCGCCGTGGTGTTCCTCCCAGTAGGCGCACGCACGCAGGGCGCCGTCCAGGTCCTCGCAGCGCTCCACGCTCGGGTTGGTGGGGCAGCCCAGCGCCCGAAGCAGACGCAGGGTCTCCCAGTGTGAATCCGGCACGGCAATCCCCTCAACTCCCCCCACCTCATAGGTGAAGATGCGCAGTCTGCGCCGGGCCGCCACGGTGGGGTCGAGGAGCTTCAGCGAGCCGGCGGTAGCGTTGCGTGGGTTGGCGAGCAGATTCCGGCCTTCCTTCTCGCGCTCGGCGTTGAGCCTGCGGAAGGCCTCGAAAGGCATGTGGATCTCGCCCCGTATCTCTATTGTGGAGCCGGCGAGGTCTTCCGGGGCGCCCTCCTCCCCGGCGTGGAGTCTGAGGGGCAGGTTCCTGACCGTGCGGGCGTTGTGCGTCACGTCGTCCCCCACCTGACCGTTGCCGCGGGTTATGGCCCGGGAAAGCGAACCTTCCCTGTAGATCAGGTTGATGGCGACCCCGTCTATTTTCGGCTCCACTACATAGGCGGGCGGGGAATCCTCGCCGAGCAGCCGCATGACCCTCCCGTGGAACTCCCGCAGCTCCTCCTCGTTATAGGTGTTGTCCATGCTGAGCATCGGGACGATATGCTCGGCACTTTGGAACTCCTCGATGGGCTGCCCGCCGACCTTCTGGGTGGGGCTGTCGGGGGTGAGGAGGTCGGGACGTTCGCGCTCCAGGCGCCGCAGCTCCGCCATGAGCGCGTCGAACTCGCCGTCGGATATCTCCGGCTCGTTCTTTACGTAGTACAGGAAGTTGTGGCGCTCGATCTGTCGGCGGAGCCTCTGGATCCTCGATGCGGCGTCATCTGCCCCGCTCACGGCGCATCACCTCTTGCAGGGTGGGGTGGGTGGAGTGAAGTGCAGGCCGCCGGCCCCCCCCGAGGGCGAAGGGTCAATCTGACTCCTCGGATGCCATGCGGAAGAACCGGCGCAAATCCCCCAGACAAGACTCGCACAAGGCGCCGTGTTTTATCCGATCCGCGCTCAGCCTCTCCCAATCCTGCGGGGCCACGGTGGCCCGACGCAGGATGCACGTGTTTACGCAGCGGAGCACGCCGTTC
>JAUWZH010000315.1 GCA_030615435.1 Candidatus Brocadiaceae bacterium
GCGGGTTTTCACCGCTTCGAGGTGCTCGATTGCCTGGCCGTATTCCCCCAACGCGCAGGAGAGAATGCCGATCTGCTCGTGGAAGTCCTGCCGCTGCTCCTGCGAGGCATCCTCCAGCCTGACCAGCAGCTCCTTGAGGTAATCGTTGGCCTGATCAACCGTGCGGAACGTGGAATAGACGTTCTGAAGCAGTTCCTCGTAACTGTTGCCCTCCGCACAGCGCTCCAGCACGTCCTGCAATCTTTGCTTCGTGGTAGCTTCGGCCATATCCCTGTGGGAAACAAAACAGATCAGTCTCCCATAGGAGCCTTCGGTTGAAAAACGTCCCTCATGCCGAGCCCCAAAGGTAACAAAAAGTTTGACCCCTGTCAAGGTATCTGCTATTCTACGGCACTCGGAAACCCCCGGCGGGCGGGATGAAGGCGCGTGATACGCCGGCCCTGTAAGGATATTCCATGCAAGAAGTTACAATAGGAAGCAATATCGTGGTGGGGGCGGGCAGACCGCTGCTCGTCATCGCGGGGCCGTGCGTGATAGAAAGCGAGTCCCTGTGCATGGAAGTGGCGAGCGCCCTGCGGCAGGTCTGCAGCGGGCTGGGCCTGTCCTTCGTGTTCAAGGCCTCCTTCGACAAGGCCAACCGGACCAGCCTCTCCTCATTCAGGGGGCCGGGCCTTGAAGAAGGCCTCAGGATTCTCGGGGCCGTAAAGCGGCAACTCGGCGTCTCGGTATTGAGCGACATCCACCGGCCCGAGCAGGCGGCCCTTGCCGCCGAGGTGGTGGACGTGCTGCAGGTGCCGGCCTTCCTGTGCCGCCAGACCGACCTGCTGCTCGCCGCCGGGCGGACCGGCCTTCCAGTCCACCTGAAAAAGGGCCAGTTCCTCGCGCCGCAGGACATGCAGTACGCGGTGGAGAAAGTGACTTCCCGGGGCGGATCTCCCGTGCTCATCTGCGAACGAGGAACGTGTTTCGGTTACAACGACCTGGTGGTGGACTTCCGGTCCATACCGCTGATGCAGCGTTTTGGGTGGCCCGTCATCTTCGACGCGACACATTCCACCCAGCGGCCGGGGGGCATGGGGCACCGCAGCGGCGGCGAGCGGGAAATGGCGCCCGTGCTGGCCTGCGCCGCCGTGGCCGCCGGGGCCGACGGCGTCTTCATCGAGACCCATCCTGAGCCCGAGAAGGCGCTCTCCGACGCGGCGACGATGCTCGCGCTGGAGACCGTCGGATCCCTTCTGGAAAAGCTCAAAGCAATCGCCGCCGTGGCGGCTGGCAGGCACTGATGGCACGCATAGGGTTATTCGGCGGCTCCTTCGACCCCGTGCACGTCGCTCACCTCATCCTCGCCGAGTGCGCGCGGGACCAGGGCGCGCTGGAGAAGGTCCTGTTCGTGCCGGCTCGCCAGGCCCCGAACAAGCCGGACGTGCCGCTGGCACCCGCCGGGGAAAGGCTTCGGATGCTCCAGCTCGCCGTGGCTCAGAACCCCTATTTCGAGGTCTCGACCGTCGAGCTGGACCGCGAAGAGCCTTCTTACACGTTGCTGACGGTGCGCCAACTGAAAGAGGCGCTGGGGCGCGACTGCCGGCTCTGCCTGGTAGTGGGCACCGACAGCATCCTGGACATGCCGCACTGGTGGCACGCCGAGGAGCTGATTCGGGAGGTGGAGGTCCTCGCACTGGAGAGGCCGGGCTTTCCTCTGAGGGACCTCCGTCGCTTTCGAAGCTGCTTCGGGGCGGAGGCGGAGGCGAGGATCAGGAAGTCCGTGGTCAAGGCGCCTCTGCTGGAGGTGTCGGCCACGGAGATTCGCCAGCGCCTGCGCCAGGGGCGCTCGATCCGCTACCTGGTTCCCGAGCGTGTCCGGGACTACATCCTGGCGCACGGCGTTTACCTACTGTGAAAACCTTACGTACCGGCACGACGGGGCGAGCTGAAAGAAACACCCTCAAGCACGGCGCAGAACCGAAGATTCCAGGCATCGGGAGGCTTCGAAGGCTTGCTTCATCCGAGAGAAGGGTGGCCTTGTGGCCACCGAGCGAAGGATTGCGCGGGAATCTGACGTTGCCGGTTGTGGCCGGGCCCCCCCCCCCGCAATGCTGTTACAGACCTTTTTCCACAAAAAAGGACGCAATAAGCTGCGTATGCGTCAAGTTGCTGCGGCCCCGCGTACGAAGTAGCACAGCGGGTCCTTGCAACCGGTCGGGCAAAGCCCCCGCCCTCTTGTCGCCTGCTTGCTTCTTGCGCAGTAGGCTGCGCGCGGACTGTAGTGCTGGAGGCTTCTTTTAAACGGGGGGTTTTCCCGGCCACAACCGGCGTTCTGCGCCGCGCTTGCCTGCATGATCGGCTCTGACCCATCCGCCGCGCCACGAGAAGCCGCCCGAAAAGCCGCGAGAAAAGTCGTTTGCCAGTCGGTTGTCGTTGGGCTAACATGAAGGCGAAGCGCATCCCTGGAAGTGGCGACGTGACCGCGTGGGGGTATTCTTTTCATGGAGAAGGCCGAGCCCGTGGGCGAGATCACATGTAAACAGTCGGCCCTGCGCGGCACCGATTCGGAAATGGCCCGTGCCGTGGAGGCGGAAGAGAGAAGGCAGCAGGGGCACCTCGAGCTGATCGCTTCGGAGAACTATTGCAGCGCCGCCGTGCGCGAGGCGCTCAGCTCGACCTTGACCGACAAGTACGCCGAAGGCTATCCCGGCGCCCGGTGGTATGGGGGCTGCGAATGCGTGGACGTGGTTGAGCGTCTGGCCATTGAGCGTGCCAAGAAGTTGTTCGGAGCCGAGCACGCCAACGTGCAGCCCCATTCGGGCTCCCAGGCCAACATGGCGATTTACATGGCCGCGGCGCGGCCCGGCTCGAAGGTGCTGGGAATGTCGCTGTCCCACGGCGGGCACCTCACTCACGGCCACAAGCGAAACTTCAGCGGTGAGTTCTACCAGGTGCTCAGCTACGGTGTGA
>JAUWZH010000026.1 GCA_030615435.1 Candidatus Brocadiaceae bacterium
GAGTATGTCCAGGAGCCGAGCAAGAAAATCCCGGTGGCATATGATGTGGACGTCGTTGTCGCCGGCGGGGGCATTGCAGGGACCATCGCATCGATCACGGCTGCCCGACACGGGGCTAAGACCCTGGTCATCGACCGTTTCGGCTGTTTCGGCGGCAATATGGGCCCGGGGGCGTTCGGAGGAGGCAGCGTGCACTTTGCCCTCAAGGCAGCAGGGGACGACGGCAGCGCCCTGGTCAACCAAATCGGGCTGGGAGGCGTTCCGGAAGAGATCCTCAGAAGGATTATCTTTTGCCGGCCCGGCGCCGATCAGATGACGGAAGAGATGCTCGAGAAGTTGGAACGGGCGCATCTGAATGTTCCCGACCTTCGAGTGGGCACAGGTGGGATGATGCCCGGCTATTATCTGATCGATTCTCACGCCACTTCCTACGTGGCTTTCCAGATGATGGAAGAAGCGGGGGTGGAAATGCTGCTCTCGGCTTACGTCGCCGATCCGATCATGGAAGGCTCCAAAGTGAAGGGGGTCTTTGTCGAAACCAAGTCGGGCCGGCTGGCGGCGAGGGCGAAGGTCGTGATTGATGCCACAGGCGAGGGAGACGTCGCTTTTCGTGCCGGGGCGCCGATGCTGAACCGGAGCCCGAACTGTGGCGTGACTTTTGCCATCACCGGCGTGGATTGGGAGAAATCCATCAACGGCGTGTCTTGGGGGGCATATGGGGGCAAGCCCGAGGAGGCCGACGGGTTTCACTATGTGAGGGAGACCCCCGGTTACCCCGAGGCCGGCATCGCCATCCTCACGAAGGCCCCACGAGGCGGCGGCAGCATCTGCTTCGGCCGAACCGGCGGCGGAGCGAAGGGCATCGACTTCAGCGACGCAAAACATGTCACGCTGATGGAACGCGAACATCGCAAACACGTCTTCGAATATGCAGCGTTTATGAGAAAGCACGCCCCAGGCTTTGAAAACTCCTATCTCTTGTTTGTAGCCCCCTATCTCGGGGCGCGCGGAGGGCGAACCATCGACCCCGTGCAGCGTGTCACCGGGTCAGAACTATATGCTCATCAGAAATTCGACGATGTCATTTATATTTACTACGGTGGCAAAAAAAAGCCGGCTCATTGCGACATACCCTACAGGATAATGCTGCCAAAGGAGATCGACGGGCTTCTTGCCGCTGGGAGAAGCGGCCTGTACTATGGGCCGAACTTCCGACAGAGGTACAGCGTTATGCTCAACGCCCAGGCAGCAGGGATCGCCGCGGCCCTCTGTGCTGCTCAAGGCGTCGAACCGCGTAACCTTGATGTGAAACAACTTCAGAAGGAGTTGGTAAAGGTTGGCTGTCCTCTGGGAGACGAAGAAAGGCTAAGAGAACTGGGCCTGAAGTGAAAGGATGCTCCGGTCACAAATCGTTGCCTTTTCCGTTCAACGATCGCTCGAAAGACCGGGCAAGACGGAAGGGAGTTGTTGAGGAAGTCGCCGCTTTCGGCGATAGTAAAGCGCAGAGCCGTTGACGGCAGGTATCCAGGAAATCTCGGTGATAAGGAGAGCAAGAATGGTTGGCAAGAGTTGGCGAATTCTGGTTTCGTTTGTTGCCCTTGTCGTTTTTGGCATGTCCTGGTCCTGTTTGCCGCTGCGGGCGGCCGATGAGTATGTCCTGGAACCGAGCAAGAAAATCCCGGTGGCATATGATGTGGACGTTGTTGTTGCCGGCGGAGGCATTGCAGGGACCATCGCATCGATCACAGCTGCCCGACACGGGGCTAAGACCCTGGTCATCGACCGTCTAGGCCGTTTCGGAGGCAATATGGGCCCGGGGATGTTCGCAGGAGGCAGCACGCACTTTGCCCTCCAGGCAGCAGGGGACGACGGCGGCACACCCCTGGTCAACCGAATCGGGCTGGGAGGCGTTCCGGAAGAAATCCTCAGAAGGATTATCTTTTCCCGGCCCGACGCCGATCAGATAACGGAAGAGATGCGCAAGGAGTTGGAACGCACGCATATGAATACTCCAGGTCTCCGAGTGGGCGGACGTGGGAGGTTGCCCGGCTATCTGGTCGATTCTCACGGCACTTCCTATGTGGCTTTCCAGATGATGGAAGAAGCGGGGGTGGAAATGCTGCTCTCGGCTTACGTCGCCGATCCGATCATGGAAGGCTCCAAAGTGAAGGGGGTCTTCGTCGAAACCAAGTCGGGCCGGCTGGCGGTCAGGGCGAAGGTCGTGATTGATGCCACAGGCGAGGGAGACGTCGCTTTTCGTGCCGGGGCGCCGATGCTGCACCTGACAGACCCGAAGTGTGGCGTGTGCTTTGCCATCAAGGGCGTGGATTGGGGGAAATATAGGGGACAGAAGCCCGAGGAGGCCGACGGGTTTCACTATGTGAGGGAGATCCCCGGTTACCCCGAGGCCAACATCACCATCCTCATGAAGCCCCCCTCACAAGACGACATCTGCTTCGGCCGAACCGGCACCAAGACCATCGACGTCGGCGACGCAAAACAGGTCACGCTGATGGAACGCGAACATCGCAAACACGTCTTCGAGTATGCAGCGTTTATGAGAAAGCATGCTCCAGGCTTTGAAAACGCCTATCTCTTGATGGTAGCCCCTTATCTCGGGTCGCGCGGAGGGCGAACCATCGAGTCCGTGCGGCGTGTCGGCGGGGCAGATGTGCAGGCTCATCAGAAATTCGACGACGTCATCTACATCTATTATCATGACAAAAGCCCGGATTATTGCGACGTACCCTACAGGATAATGCTGCCAAAGAAGATCGACGGGCTTCTTGCCGCTGGGAGAAGCGGCATAGTCCGCGGGCCGAACCTCCGACAGAGGTACAGCGTTATGCTCAACGCCCAGGCAGCAGGGATCGCCGCGGCCCTCTGTGCTGCCCAAGGCATCGAACCCCGCAACCTTGATGTGAAACAACTTCAGAAGGAATTGGTAAAGGTTGGCTGTCCTCTGGGAGACGAAGAAAGGATAAAAGAACTCGGCCTGGAGTGAGGCGACGCCCCCGCCACAAATCGCCACACAGTGCGACCGGCGTCTGCGGCTCCCGAGGCTGACGCGACGGATGCAGAAGGCTTGGGGGGGCGGAAACTGCCGGCGGAAAGAATGAGGGAGCGTGAGGCCCGCTGGAACAGCTTTCCTCGAAAAAGGACTTGGCTACGGTCCGACTCGGGGCATGATAAGGCAAGAAAGATAAGACACTTGCTCCCCGTCCGACATGCCGAAAGGCCCGGACGGGGTTATCTTTTCTGGAGGGCGCGGCGCCACCGGGACAATTCGAGAAGGCGGGGAGGCTCAGGACACTGGCCCAGCTACTGGAGCACGTGTCAGGTAAGATTTGCGAGATTCGGTGTCATCCACCGGTGAAACGGGGCAGGAGAACGGTCATTGCAAGTCAGGAAGCTTGTATGCAAACCGTGCAAGTTTCTTAAGGTTCTCTGGTATCTCTTCGATGGCTTTGCTCTCGAAGTGGTCCAGTGCCGCGAGGGCCTTGCCTTTCGTGTCCGCTTGGCTCCGCGATACTCCTGCAGCCCCTTCGAAGTCGGGCTTCACAATGAACACGTCGCCTAGGTGGCGGTCTACCACTTCCGCGATCTCGGCGTTGAGTTCACACGTCCGCCTGGCCTGTATCACTCTGTCAGTGCTCCATTCCGGAGGTATTCCCGTGGGCAACGGGTCCTCATCGTGGACTACGCCGTATCGCAGCTTGAAGGCGTTGGCGATGGCAATATAGAGCGGGAGGTTGAACTTGCCGCCACAGTCGATAACTGAGACGTCTGGGTCGAGACAATCGAGTTTCTGCGCCAGGAAGGGCAGTACTGCCTTCTCCGTTTCTCCTTCCACGAACACAACGTGCTTGGCAAAGAACATCTCGCCCCTATCAGGGTTCACCCACTGCGCCATATGGAATCGTCTCTTACGCTCAGCGAGTTCGGGCCCGCCGAACAGCTCCTCCGTGCATTGGCGGACGACCGTCCCCTCTTTTACGGTCGGCTTGGTGACCACACAGATCTCCTTGTAGTGGTCCAAGTCGACGAAATGTGTCGAGTGGGTGCAAACGAAGATCTGGTGTTCAGGGGTCTCGGCGATCTCGCGGATCGCACGGGCCAAGCCCCTCTGCGCGTGAGGGTGAAGGAACAACTCGGGCTCTTCGAACGCGAACACGATGGACTCTGAGGAACGTCGCGAGGATGTGCCTGTCTCGGGGCCAGGCACAGCGCGAAGGGCACGCGCCCACGCCTTCAGCAACGCGAAGATCACGGCTCGTTGCAGCCCGTGGCCCTTTTCCTCTGCAGGTGTTTTCAAGCCATCATCGAGATGCAAGTTCGTGCCCAGTTCAAATATGCGCTCGATAGCAGGCGGTGTTACCTCTATGGCAACGGAAACACCCCAATCATCGAGTTCTGATGCTAGGTTCTTCTCCAGCGTCACAAGCTGCTGCGGCCGTTCATCTGAACCCTCTTCCCGGGCGTTCAATGACGCGATTAGCTCGCCCAGGTCCTCGCGTATCTCCTGAAACCGAGGGTCGCGCTCGGCCATCTCCTGGACGGCTCTGTTTAGCAGGCGCCCGAATGTCGTAGTCGTCTTGACCTTCGTCTCCTCAGTGAGGTCCCGAACAGCTGGCACCAGATACAAGTCGGGGACCAATCCCCCTCCTACGTTCTTCGCGCCGAGAAAGGGACCCTCCTCTAAGCGTTCCTGAAAGCTCAGATCCTCACGGTGATCCTGGATGTACTCAGCCTGCGCGTCCGCTATGTCTGCCTTCCGCAGCTTGCCACCGCTCGGGACCAGGTCCGCCAGAAGCGTCTGGCCGACTTGCTCCCGCGTAATCAGCTTGTGGATGGAGTCCGACTGCAACCACCACTCCTCTGGCTCCTGGGCGTAGCCGTTATAGGCGATCTGGACCTCTCCTCCATCTGCGAGCGTCGCCGTTTTCCTAACGCAAACGCTGCCGTCAGCTCTCACATACCTCCTGAAGGTGGTCCTTTCCTGGTCGGTCAGATCCTCGAAGGTAAGCTCTACCCACAGCTCGTTGGCTTCGCGGAATGCGAAGAAATCGTCCTCTGCCGGCTTCGCTGACGTAGACAGGGCGAATTCGATCGCGGACACTATGTTCGACTTGCCATGGTTATTTGGCCCAAGAAGCACCATCAAAGGGCCGCAGCGCATTTCGAGACAACGAATGCTGCGGTAGTTGTGGATGGCCACCTTAGCTATCCTCATGTCTTGCTCCTCAGACCCCACGGTCTCACGGACTCCGCCGCCTTCCTCAACGCCTCATCCAACGTGTGCCCCGTCGCCTTTACCCACGTATCGCCTTTCCGGGCATCGGCCCTGGCTGGGCCTCATGGCACCCGGTGAATGACCTTGCCGTCTTTGTCAAAGAGGACCAGCGAAGACTCGGGCAACTTAGTAACCACTCCCGTTGTGGTGGTCTCCAGGTCCGTGCATCCCAGCACGGCCCGGCTCTGCCCTGCCTCGTCCCATAGCTCAAGCGTTGGTTTGCCTTCCACCAGGCCCAACGTGGCCCGATGTTTCCCTGCCTCGTCGTGCAGAGTAAGGTATGGCCTTCCCAGCAGCACGACCAGCATGGCCCGAGGCTTGCCTGCCTCGTCAAAGAACGTAAGTCCCGGAGTCCCCCTCATCACGTCCAACAGGCCCAACCCGGCCCGGGTTTTTCCTTGCTCGTCCAGCAGGCAAAGCTCTGGACCGCCAAGCACGCGGAAGCAAAACTCGCCCCGAAGTTGCCCTTCCTTATCGAGAAGCCGGAACGCCCGCGCCTCGATGACATCAGCGACAGGGTTCTTGGCAGCCCCGCACGCGACAAGGACCACCGGAACCGCCACGAGCAGGATGCAAACCAGCCTCAGCCTCTTGACGTGATGTTCGAGTCGCCCCATCCGTGCTTCAATTGCCTTTTCCACACTCTCTGGTTCTTCGCTCATGGCCTCCCCTTTCTTGTGTTTCTGACCGGTCGTGCTTCAGTTCCCCGTTACTTCGCCTTTCCCTCATCCCCCGACAAGCCGAGCTGTCTGTGGGTTTTCCGCTCAGCTTTCGGGGCCTTCCCGAACGTAGCGCTGGAACCGTGAGGGTAGTCAATTTGCTTGCCTGCCAGAAGCTCTTCTACCGGCAGCAGTTGAAGCCGTGGGTACTTCGACTGCCCGACCCCGGGCGGCACGTAGAACCCTGCGCTGGCGGCTTCTCCTCATCCTCGCCCACGAAGTCGCGCAGCTCCTCGCTGGGGATGTCCTTCCGCTTGTCCTTATGCTTCAGGCTTTCGACCTCGACCTTCTTCGTTTTCTTGCGTGCCATGGCTGCTCTCCTCCAGGGGCCAGACCGCCGAAATTTTCCTATTTTGAGCCTTGACAACGCCCCCACCGCGTTGTATTATGTTTGTGATGTCCGTAATGGGTGAACGCCGGCTCCATGCCGTGTGTTCCAGCGGCTTGCCGCCAGGAACCTAGCCTGTCACGGGCATTATTTTTCCCCTCCTCAGAGGATTTTGGTCGCTGTACCATTCCCCGTATGTCCTGCCACTCCGCTTGTCGTCAAAATCCATTATAAGCCGGTAGTGCGGGGCCAAGTAGTTGAAATATCGGTCCTCGCCACGCTCGTAGAGCCGCTGAAGCGCCCAGAGGAAGTAGTCGATTGCCTGAAGACCGCACGATTCCGACGGAACCGAGGGGAGGATCCTCGTTGGCCTGTCTGAAGGCATCCCTGTGTCGCGCTCGAAGTTTGCTTTGGCGCGTTCGATCGCCTCGGCCAGGGCTTTCTCTCGCGCGGACTTGCCGCGCCGGGCGAATGCGATCACGTTCCGATCGGCCTTATGCAAGGAGGGCTTAAAGAGGGTCTTGACCATATTATCGTAAACAGAGTTGGCCTGCCACAGGATCCCCTTGCTCCGTGCAAGGCGAGCTTCCTTAGCCAGGCTGTCCTTGCGTCGCACGCCCACCTGGACCTTGATGTCCCACTTAACCAGCAGACGGAAAACCGCTTGTCGAACCTCCGGGCAGTCGTCCTTGGCGTGGAATCCCCGCACCGTCTTGCTGACTCCAGGGCGCATGGAGGGAATGTTCTGCAAATAGGGATCGGCGAGCAAGTCATGGCGAAGCTCGTTCAGTCGTTCCCGGAACTCCCGGGCAGCGGCGATGCGGGCCACGCCCACCATGAAACAGAGGGAAACGCCCTCGGTGCCCAGAAGGCACTTGCCGCGGCGACCGAAGAGCGTCAGGTCACCCGCTTCATCAACGTAGTGGTATGCGATGCCGCCATCGTCCATGTCAGCCGTTCCCCGAACGTTTCAGCGCTTCGCGGATCGCGTTCTTCGCATTCCACGGATCGCGAATCTCGATGAACGCCCAGCGGCCGAAGCCGCCGTGGTTGTTGATAGCCGGCACCCACATGTCGCGCGCCGTGGCGACCTTGGCCTCCTTGTCCTTCCGCTTCTGCCCCGTGACTTCGAAGGCCATGATTTGCGCAGCCGACTGAGACCCGTTCCGTTCCTTAAACAGGATGTTGTAGTTCTGGTTGCTCTTGAACGGCGGGTCCAGATAGATCAGGTCCACGCTCTCGTCTTGAACGTACCGCCGCAGAATGTCCAGATTGTCGCCGTAGTAGAGGACGTTCTCAGACATAGCTCCCCCTCAAAAGCGTTCCTTTTCACATAGATTCTGCGCCAGAAGGCACGCTCTGACTTCGCGGTTCGCCGTCATTCTCTTGCTGACCTCAATGGCCGACCCGAGCCCAGGCCTACGGTGAGTGTACGGACTCCGCTCAGCGAAGGCAAGGGAAGTCCGGCCCCCGGGGCTTGACGAAGGTCACGACTCCGGACAGAATAGGGGGGCAAGATCGGCCGACGGCGCCAGATGGGAAGTCCAATGACCATCATCGTACAGTTTCGCGCCAGTTTCGGCCCCAAAAGGCCACGCGGTGGTGGTCTCAGTGTGTCCAGAGGCTATCCCGGGGGCATAAAATGGCAATCAGCTCCGACCCGTTGAGGGGGACAGCAAAGCGATGAGCGAAGACTACCGGGCCTGGTTCCAGTGTTTCGCCGGATGCGACGAGCAATACGGGCTCGGCGAGATCATCTACCGTTGTCGTAAGTGCGGCGCCCTGCTGGAGGTGCGACACGACATGGGGGCGCTCGCGCGCCGCAGCCCCGCCGAGTGGAAGGCCCTGTTCGAGGAGCGCTGGGCGGGCTCGCGCGGGCCGCTCGCCAGCGGCGTGTGGGGGAAGAAGGAGTGGGTCTGCCCCGGCGTTAGCGACGCTAATATAGTAAGTATTGCAGAAGGCAAAACGCCCCTTTTGAAGGCCCCGCGATTCGGCGCAAGTATCGGCGTGGGAGAGCTTTACGTCAAGCTCTGCGGGAACTCTCACACCGGCTCATTCAAGGACCTCGGGATGACCGTGCTGGTGAGCATGGTGGCCCAGATGCGGGCCGATGGCGTGGAGGTGCCGGCGGTCGCATGTGCTTCCACAGGCGACACTTCCGCTGCGTTGGCCGCCTACTGCGCGCGGGCGGGCATCCCGTGTGTGGTCTTCCTGCCGAGGGGCAAAATCAGCCCGCCTCAGCTCGTGCAACCGATTGCCAACGGCGCACTTACGCTTGCGCTCGACACCGATTTCGACGGCTGCATGAAGCTCGTGCAGGAGGTTACCTCGCGCAACAGCATATACCTCGCTAACTCCATGAACAGCCTGAGGATAGAGGGGCAGAAGACCGTCTCTATCGAGATCGTGCAGCAACTCGGGTGGGAGGTGCCGGACTGGGTGGTGATACCGGGGGGCAATTTAGGAAATGTTAGTGCCCTCGGGCTGGGGTTCGAGATGATGCGCGAGCTCGGGCTGATAGAGCGTTTGCCGCGCATCTGCTGCGCCCAGAGCACCGAGGCTAACCCCTTGTACCAGAGCTACTTACAGGATTTCGAGAAGTTCCAGACGGTCCGGGCGAAAATGACCCGGGCGAGCGCCATTCAGATCGGAAATCCCGTCAGCATCTGGAAGGCGATCCGGACGCTGAAGGCCTTCGGCGGCGTGGTGGAGCAGGCGAGCGAGGAGGAGCTGGCGGAGGCGTGCGCGCTGGCCGACCGGGACGGCCTTTTCGCGTGTCCGCACACCGGGGTGGCACTGGCGGCGCTCCGCAAGTTGGCTGAACGCAAGGAGATAGGACACGATGACCGCGTGGTGGTGATCTCCACTGCCCACGGGCTGAAGTTCCCACAGTTCAAGATTGACTACCACTGGGGCGAGCTTGAAGGGATTGCGTGCCGCCGCGCGAACCCGCCGGTGGAGTTGCCGGCCGACTACGAGGCCGTAGTGAAGGCAATCTACGAGCGGATTGAGGGGTGAAGCGGGCACCGAGGGGCACTGCAGGACCAGTCTCGGTTGACGGGCTAGAAGAGAATCTCAGTTTCCTCTACAAGACAAGAGCGGAGACTTCTTGGGGGTGCGCCTACGTTTAGCAGCGATTCCCGAGGCAAACCGTGATAGCGCGCGGACTGCATTCCAGGCCAGATTCGAATGTGATCCGAAGGACCCGAAGCTATATGTGATGCACTTTGCGCGGTTCGATCCGCTTGAGGACATGTATGCCTGGATGAAGCTAGCAAGTGAAGGAGCGCTTGCATCCCGAGATTGACACGTCGGCCTTCTCATACTGCCAGCGCGAAGAGTTTCTCCGCGTAAGACCCAATAAGTTCTCGAAGGGCGAGCTTGCTACGCCACTCCTTTGGAATACCCGAATCCCCGTGGAACGCTCCCGCCAGCTGGCCGTAGACTGCACCAGTCATGTCGGCGTCGTTTCCCAGGTTCACGGCCAACAGAGCGCCCTCCCGGAACCCTTCGGACTTGTTGAAAGCCCAAAGGGCAGCTTCGAGGGATTCAACGACATAACCGGTCCCGCGGATTTCGGGAGGATTCCGATGTTTAAAGGAACCGGAGGCGATCTCAGCTATCTTCGGGCTGAGTGAGGCTTTGTCCCACATGCCGGGGGCAGGTTCGTAGCGATCCGCCAGAAGTTCTTCCTTCGGGACACCCCGTAAGGCTCCCACGAGCAGAGCGCCGAAATAGCGGCAGGCGTCGATCGCTTCGCAGGCACCGTGTGTAGTCCTGGAGCTGTCGCCTGACATACGAACTGCCCGATTGGGCTCTTGCGCGAAGAACATCGGCACAGGCGCAAGCCGCATGAGAGACCCGTTGCCTGCCGTCATAGGGTCGCTCGACCCGCAATATGGCTCTCCTGTGCGTTCAAACCGCGCCAGCGCTCCGCTGACAGTGTTGCCGATGTCGAAGCACACACCGGTACTGCTGAGATGACCATGGCGGTACCATCGGAGATACCTCTGCAGCTGGTCCACGGGGTCAAATCCCCCGCACTCGATGAGACTCTCGGCGAGACAGAGCGCCATCGAGGTGTCGTCTGTCCACTGGCCAGCCTTCAAGTCGAACGGACCGCCACCGACCATATTCTCGATGGGATCGAATGTCCCTGGCGTCCGAAACTCCAGGGCTGTTCCCAGAGCATCGCCCGTCGCCAAGCCCAACAGACAGCCCCGGTATCGCTCGATCCCTCGCTCATGCATCTCTGGAATCCGAAACAGCAGGTAGCCCGTGCCGTGAGCGCTGGCCGCCCACCTTACATCCTCCGGCAGACGAATGCGAGGCGCGCTTGGTCAAAGAGCGCCAGCTGGTGTTTCACAAGCCACAGAAGTGTGCTGACAGCAGGGGACGGCGAGAGCGTCGGCATCCCGGTGTCGCGGCAGAATGTCTGTTGACCAACCTGTGTCTCAATCTCCCCGGCTTCCTCGATTGACCGCGTATCGAGCCACACCATAGCGTTTCCGTTAGGCCTTCCATCGCGGTCCAGGCATACGAAGACTGTCCCTGACTCGATAGCGCGATCGCGTTGATCCTTGCAGGTCTGACACCGACGCTGTGCAGTACCTTGCCGATTGTCTCCGGCTGGCGCTCAGCCGGGCCAGTGATGTCCGTTGCCCGATGGATGCTCCCTCCTCCCGGACGGCCGAGACTGGAAACACGAGTCTTCCGCCGCGCAATCGCGGCTTCCCTCCTTTTGCAGGGGTGTCCGTCATCCGGTATCATGGGAATGGGTTTCTTGCGCGAATCACAACTGAGGAGGAAGTCTTGAAGGTCGCACTTGTGTACGACGCGTTGTCGAAGCTCGGAGCAGTCCGGGACTTGCCGGAGGACTTCGGCGCCGAGTACGAGGATGAGCAGACGGTCCGCAGTCTTCTGGCGGCCGTGTGTGCTTGCGGCTACCAGGCAGTCGGGTTGGCGCTCGGAGAGGATTTTCCGCGTCGGATTCGCCGGCTGTGTCCAGATCTCGTCTTCAACATAGCCGAGGGGATACGGGGGCCAACCCGCGAGTCGGTCGTCCCGGCGTGGCTCGACCACCTGGACATTCCCTATACCGGCTCCGACGGCCTGACGCTGGCGATCAGCCTGGACAAGGCGCTCACCAAGACAATCGTCACGGCGCTTGGGGTCCGCACTCCCCGGTTCATGCGGGTGGGAAGGCTGTCAGAGCTTGACAGGCTTGACCTGACCCTGCCGCTGTTCGTCAAACCGAATGCGGAGGGTTCCAGCATGGGAGTACGGTACGGCTCAAGGGTGGAAACAAGTGAAGAGCTGAGGCGTCAGGTGGCCTGGGTCTTGCGCGACTACCGGCAGGATTGCATTGTGGAGGAGTTCGTTCCCGGACGGGAGTTTTGCGTGGGCATTCTGGGGAACGACGAGCTGCAGCTCTTGCCCATTGTGGAGGTGATCAGCCCGTGCGCCTTCTACTCATACGAGGACAAGTGCGCGCACCGCAAGGAACTTGTCTGCCCGGCCGACCTGCCGGAGCAGACGGCCAGAGAGATGCGTTCGATGGCCGTAAAGGCCTTCCGGGCGCTGCGGTGTCGCGACCTGGCGAGGGTGGATTTCAAACTCGACACGTCGGGCACGCCGATGTTCCTGGAGATCAATCCCCTGCCAGGACTCTCGCCCGAATACAGTATCTTCCCGGTCCAGGCAAAGGCTGCGGGATTCGCTCACGACGAACTTATGGGCCGCATCATAGAGCTGGCCGCCAAGAGGTCATGCCTTGAGAGGGAGGAGGTAGCGATATGAGTGACTGGGACGATTGGCAGTGGCAACTCGCCAACCGTATAGACACGTCGGACAAGCTGGAAAGGTATGTAGAGCTCACTGAGGATGAGCGGCGAGGCGTAGAGGAGGCCAGCAAGAGGTTCACGTGGGCCGTTACTCCGTACTATGCGAGCCTGATGGACCGCAGGGACCCGCGTTGTCCCATTCGCCTGCAGGCTGTGCCCACGGCTGATGAACTCTTCGACGACATCGGCGTCCCCGACCCCCTTGATGAGGGAAAGCACTCGCCGGTGGAGCTCATCATCCGGGTCTACCCTGACCGACTTGCCTTCTGCGTCGGCAACCGCTGCGCCGTGTACTGCCGTTACTGCCTGCGCAAGGAAACGATGATGGGCAAGCCGGAGCAGGATTTCTCGGATGAAAGGGTGGGGGAAGGCATCCAGTATATCCAGGAGCATCCCGAGATCCGCGACGTGCTGCTGACGGGAGGAGACCCCCTTCTGCTGCCTGACGAGAGGATTGAGAGCATCATAGCTCGTCTGCGCGCCTTGTCCCACGTGGAGGTCATCCGCATCGGCTCCCGCACTCCATGCACGCTTCCTCAACGTATCACACCGCAGCTTTGCAGGATGCTCGAGAAGCATCACCCCATCTACCTGAACACCCAGTTCAACCACCCCAGGGAGATCACCCCTGAAGCGGAAAAAGCCTGTGCTCTGCTCGCCGGGGTGGGCATCCCGCTGGGCAACCAGTCGGTGCTTCTGCGAGGCATCAACGATAACGCAGCTGTGATGAAGAAGCTCTGCCGGGAGCTGATGCGCATACGCGTGCGGCCCTACTATATTTATCAGTGCCAGATCCTGAGCGGCACCCGCCATTTCCGCACGCCCATCGAATGCGGGATCGAGATCATGCGCAACCTTCAGGGCTACACGTCGGGGCTTGCGGTTCCCAAGTACGTGTTGGACACGCCCTACGGCAAGATCCCGATCGCCCCCAACTATGTGATGGGCCGCGAGGGCGATGAGATGGTTCTGCGCAGTTGGGACGGCAAGCTCTGGCGGGAACCGAACCCCTTGTCGAAGGAAACGCCCCTTCCCCTCGTAGAGGCCGAGCCAGCGCTCGAGGCGGAGTCGTGCGCCCTGTGCGACTGCTGCGCCTTGCACGAGTGAATGCCCCTTGGGGCCGGCCGCTGCGCCCGGCTCGATTGTAACCCCGGATCTGAAGGAATCAGCCCCTCATGGCACTGCTGAAGTCACTCCCCGAGTTTCCCCATTTCATCCCGCTTGCGCGGGAACACAGGGAGGTCCTGGAGGCGTCCATGTCGGCTGCCCGGCCCGAAATCAGTGAGCTCACGTTCGCCTACCAGTGGGTCTGGCGTCCGCATACCCGGTGCTGCGTGTCTCGCTGGGGGGACGCGCTGCTTCTCAAGAACAATTCCGCGTCGGGCGCCGGGTCGTATCTGCTTCCCCCGGTTGCCCTTGGTCCGGAGGAGGCGACACGGGTCATCGTCTCTGTCCTGAGTGCTGGGAGCCATGCGGAGTGCTTCGCGCGCGTGCCTGCGCTCATGGCCGACCGGCTGGCATGTCGCGCCGACCTGGCCGTGGATGAACAGCCGGAACGGGCCGACTACGTCTACCTCGCCTCTGAACTGCGGGAGCTGTCCGGCGCGCGCTTTGACGGCAAGCGCAATCACATCCGCCGGTTCTGGGCCTCGTGCAAAGAAGCCGAGTACCGGGAAATGGATGCATCTCTGGCATCGGCATGTGCGCACTTCTGCAAGCAATGGCTGAGCAACCACCCTGCGCGGCGACTTCCCGGGTTGCAGCGCGAAGTGGACACCACGCTGGCGATGCTGGCCGAAAGGGAGTGGCTGGGGCCAACCGGCGGCACTCTGGCCATAGGCGACCGCATTCTGGCCTTCGCCCTTGGGGAGCCGCTCAACCACGATACTTTCGTGGTCCGCGTGGAGAAAGCCGACACTTCTGTGCCTGGCGCGTATCAGGCCATCAATCAGGAGTTCGCGCGTCACGCAGCGGGCGGATTCGGATGGATCAACCGGGAGCAAGACCTTGGCCTGCCCGGGCTCAGACGCGCCAAGCAGTCTTATTACCCCCACCATCTGGTCAGAAAGTATCGGGTGAGCATCCGGAGGTAGCAACCGTACGAGGGATTTCGGACACCCCGGAGGTTGCCTACTGTTGCACCTCGACGGCAGCTTTGTAAGCGCGTGCCGCAATCTCGGCGGATTCCAGGACAGTACGGTTGCTGCGGCCGCGCGTTTCTGGATAGAGCCTGTCATCGGTCCACATGCCCGCCACCTCATGCCCGTTTACTTCCATTACGAAAGCGTCCCCTATCAAGTCAATCCCCAGGAAGTACGGCACATGGTAAGAGCCGCCGCCGAGCGGCCGCCAGGCGAAGTCCGGATGCCGGGCCTCAGCGTAAGCCGCCACGGCGCGAAATGCATCCAGCGAGACCCCATTGAGCTTGTTCAAGAGCGCATCCGCCTCACGGTCCCTCATGCCGCACTGCGCCAGCACATCGCGGTCCCGCACCATCTCCATCTCGTCCCCGTGGCCTACTCGCGCAAACCGCCCCACTACGGTCGGTTCTCCGTCCGGCCCGAGTGCCACCAGAACCCGCCAGGTGAAATCCACGCCTCCGGCGGGACGCACCCGCTCCTGGATTACGGCGCCCGAGTCCAGCGCCAGGCGCACGCAATGCTCGATCGCCGCAGAACGATCACGCGGCAACTCAAAGAATCCTACGCCTTGCTCTTGTTCCCCGACGACCGGTTTGATTGCTACTTCCTTCACGCGCTGGCTCTCCAGGCGGTTCAGGGCATCGTACGCTTCGTCTGAGAGTCTCTCGAGATCGGCCGGCGCCCGGGCTGGTTCGATGGCCTCTTCTCGGATCAGCAGCAGCTCCGCTCCGAATTCCTGAGCGTACCATTGCAGGGCCCTCGTCGTGTTGAGCTTGTCGTCAGCAACCTCCAGCGTCAGATCGGAACGCAGCACAGGCAGCCCGAGCTCGTGGGGCGGCGGTCCCGTCCACGCATGAGGACACACGAAGTGCAGGACCGCCGGCTCGCGCAGCGCAGCGAGCACATAGCCGTCCTCATCGTTGATTCGGAACAGGCCTGCTGTTGCCAGCCGCACGGTGTGCCCCCCTGCTCGGCCGTAGAGGATCGGGCTTGGGTGGTCAAATGCGACGAATGCGTTCATGCCCTTGAAACGCCATGCTTCGCGCAGGACGCTGAAGGTGCTCACGTTCCACCCGCCGCCATAAAT
>JAUWZH010000181.1 GCA_030615435.1 Candidatus Brocadiaceae bacterium
AATGCAGTTCATATCCCGCCTGGCCCAGCAGCAGGAAGGTGCCCGCCATCCCGAACTCGATGTCGTCGGGATGCGCCCCGATGGCGAAGGCGACTGGCCGGTTCTGGTTTTTCGCCGACTCTGGCACTGCGCAGGCACTCGCAGAATCTCAACGCCAACTGCACCAACGATCCGCCTCTGACGACGGTCGCCTATTTTATCGTGGCTCCGAAGTAATGCAAACCAAAAGGAAAAGACGGGCCCCGATCGCGGTTGCGGCTCCTCCGCGCGGATTCTATACTACGCCCCCGACGGGACGCCCCCACGTGGGGGCCGGACGTTTCTCCGACAGGTGGCAAGGGGAGCGGCGGAGCGATGAGATTCAGCCTCGGACTTGATTTCGGCACGGAGTCGGTCAGGGCCCTCCTGGTGGATCTGGACAGCGGCGAGGAGGTGGGCGAGGAGAGCTTCCAGTACCCCCACGGGGTGCTCGACGAAACCCTCCCCTGCGATGAGGCGACGCCTCTCGGGCCCGACTGGTTCCTGCAGGATCCGCGCGATTATCTCGAAGGGCTCGCTCGCGTGGTCCCGGGCGCCCTGCAGGAGGCCGGCGCCAGGGGGACGGACGTGGTCGGGATCGGGCTGGACTTCACCGCCTGCACCGTGATGCCGACCGACAGGCAGGGCACGCCCCTGTGCTGCAAAGAGGAGTTCTCAGCCGACCCGCAGGCTTGGGTCAAGCTCTGGAAGCACCACGGCGCCGCCCCCGAAGCCCTGCGCATCCAGACGGTGGCCGAGGAGCGCGGCGAGAAGTTCATGGACCATTACGCTCACGCCATCTCCAGCGAGTGGCTCCTGCCGAAAGCCCTCGAGATCCGGCACAGGTCCCCCGCCGTTTACGAGGCCGCCCACACCATCGTCGAGGGGGCGGACTGGGTCCCCTGGCAGCTCACCGGCAGGCTGGCCCGCAACGCCTGCTGTGCGGGCTTCAAGGCCCTGTATCTGTCGCACCTCGGCGGCTATCCGTCGCGGGAGTTCCTGGAGGCCGTCGAGGAGGGCTTCGGGGATTTCTACGAGGAAAAGGTGACGGGGCCCATCGTGCCGGCGGGCAGGGCCGTCGGAGGGCTGGGCGCCGGTTGGGCCGAGAGGCTCGCCCTGGCGCCGGGAACCCCCTTGAGCGCCGGCATGATTGACGCCCACATGGGCGTGCTCGGCGTCGGCATCACGCAGGCCGGGCGGATGGCTCTCGTGCTCGGGACCTCGTTCTGCCAACTGATGCTCGGGGAGGAGCTGCGGCTCTGCGAAGGCCCCCTCGGAGTGGTCAGGGACGGGATAGTCTCCGGCTATTACGCTTACGAGGCCGGCCAGTCGGCCGGCGGCGACATCTACGCCTGGTTCGTGGAGAATTGCGTCCCGGCCCGCTACGAGGAGCGCGCCAGGCGCCAGGGCGTGAGCGTCCACGACGTGCTCAGCGCCGAGGCCGAGAAGCTCGCCCCTGGACAGAGCGGCCTGCTGGCGCTGGACTGGTGGAACGGAAACCGCAGCATTCTCATGGACGCCGAACTGAGCGGGCTGCTGGTCGGCGCAACCCTCAACACGAAACCGCAGGAGATCTACCGGGCGCTCGTCGAGGCCACGGCCTTCGGCACGCGGCGCATCCTCCAGGCATATCGGGACGGGGGCATCGAGGTCAGGGAGCTGGTGGGCTGCGGCGGCCTGCCGGAGAAAAACCCGTTCGTCATGCAGGTCTTCGCGGACGTGTGCAACATGCCGATCCGGCTCGCCGGCACGAGCCAGGCCATGGCACTCGGGGCGGCGATGTGCGGAGCGGCGGCCGCCGGTCGGGAACGCGGCGGCTTCGATTCCATCCACGAGGCCGCCCGGCGCATCGCCAAGCCGCTGAAAAAAACCTACGAGCCCGACCCCGAGCACGCGGCCCTCTACGACGAGCTGTACCGCCAGTACGTGGACCTCCATGACCATTTCGGGCGCCGCGAGCGCCTGATGCACAGGCTGCGGGAAATCAGGGCGAGCAGCCAGCGCCCGCCGGCCGGGGACCGATAAGCAGGGCTTGGGGGCTCAGGGGGTCGGTTCGTCTTCGTGCCCGCACTCGTCAGCAGGCGCCGTGCCGGACGGGCGCGGCTACTGCGCTTCCCCTTCCGGCCGTCCGGCCTCTCCGCGCGTAGGGTGGAGGCAGAGGCCCAGACTTGCCACCTCGAGGGCCAGCTGTGCGATTTCCTCCAGGCAGCGGCCCACCAGCACAAGTGCCGTGCCGACTTCCGCAGGCAGCCTGCCGCCGGTGAGCTCTTCGTTGACCTGTCGGACAAGTTCCTCCTTCAGCGAACTCAGCTCGCGCGCGACGGGCTGAAGGTCCTCGGCCCCGGGGGCGTCGGGATTGGCGAGGGACTCAACGCTGCTGGTGAAGATGCCCTGCGTGATCTCAGCCATGCGGGGCAGGACCTCGGTGCATGGGCCGGGGGGCAGGCCGCGATGGGGGCACGCGCTCATGTGGCGCGAGATGCGAACGGCTTCGTCGGCCATCCGTTTCAGGTGCATCGCCATCTTTATGGCGCCGGCGACGAAGCGCACCTCCTCCAGGCGCAACTGCCCGCTTGCCAGGATTTCCACGCAGAGGCTGTCGGTCTGAAGCCAGACCTTGTGGGCCTTGTAGTCTTCCAGGCGCACCTCCCGGGCCGCGCCGAAGTCCCCCTCCACCAACGCCACGATGGCCTCGGCGAGCACTGACTCCACAATGCCCGCCAGGGAGAGGACCTGCCCCTGGAGGGCCTTCAGTTCGGCCCGCACCTGCAGGCTGTTTGTAGGCTGCGCGTTCATCTTCGCGGAGATCCTGTGGCCGTATCTGGTCGTGAATCCTGCCGCTGAGCGATCAAAGGGGCAGGAACCTGAGGCCCCTTCCCCCTTTCACCTCCGCTTTCGGGACTTGGAGCTTCGAACTTTCTCGCTTTTTTTCTGCTGTTCCTCGATTTGCCGCACCACCCTGCCGAGCAACCCCGGCTTACGGGCCTCGCTGGGGCGCGGGGTTCTCTTTTTCGGTTTCTGCTCTTGCCCGACCGGCGTGAGCTCCATTCCGGCCATTCGCCGGCGGATGAGCCACTGCTCCAGGATGCCAAGCGCGCTGCTCGCGGTCCAGTACAGCAGCAGGCCGCTTGCGAAATGGTAGAGCATCACAGCGAAGAAGAGGGGGAACCACTTCATGAACTGTTGCTGCTGCTGGGCGCGGGGGTCGGCCGGTTTGGGCATGAACTTCTGGTTCAGCATCCACGCGCCCGCCATGAGGAAGGGCAGTATGTTCAGCTCGTTGCCCAGAATCCACATGAAGAAGGGGAAATGCCACACGGTGTCCGGGCGGCTCAGGTCGCTTATCCAGCCGGGTATGAAGGGAGCCTGGCGCAGTTGCACGGCCGTGCGCAGCGTGACAAACAGGGCGATGAAGACCGGCATTTGCAGGAACATCGGCCAGCACCCGCTCATGGGATGCACGCCGTAGCGGCGGTAGAGGGTCATCTGTTCCTGGACCTGCCTTTGCTTGTCGTCCTTGTATTTCTTCTGGATCTCGGCCAGCTTGGGCTGGAGAGCCTGCATCTTTCGCATGCTCGTCTGGCTCATGCGCGTCAGGGGGTGAAGGGCAATCCTGACCAGCAACGTCAGCATCAGTATCGCCACCCCGTAGTTGCGCACCACGGAGTAGAAGCCCTTCAGAATGCCCAGCATCAGGGGGCTGATGTAGTCAATCGTGCCGAACGAAAGATACCGCGTGAACTTGTGCAGACTGGCGGAGCGCAGGGCGCGCGTGATGCCTGCGCCGTACGGCTCCAGAGCCTCCTTCAGCACTGGCGCGGCGACCAACCAATACCTGTGAGCCAGCGTCCCGGCGGGCGGGAGGTTCACCTCCGCGGAATGAATCACCGTGGTGGCGTTGCTGCGGGCCAGTTGCGCGCGGTTCCGGTAGAGCTTGGGGTCCAGGGTTGCCTCTTTCCACCTGCCGCGGCCCTCGGCGATGTCCGTGTCAACGACGAGCTTGGACTCCACCGCCTTGACTCGATCCGGGCGCTCGGGCTGCAAGAACGCCACGAAATACTGACTGACCAGCCCTCCCCAGAGGATGCCGGCGGATTCATTCAAACGATTGCCGCCCCTCAGCTTCAAGGCCCCGACTTGGGCCACGTGGTAGCTGCCGCCCTCCCGCACACCCGCGACAGCGGCGAGGTAAGGGCTCTTGAGGGCCTCGCGCTCGATTCCCGCCGGCCCGCGCAGCCGGTATGTGAACCTCAGAGGGCCGTCCGTGCGGTTGATGAACTCCAGTTCCACCTCGTAGTGATGTGTGTCCGGCGCGATGCTGATGCTCTTGCGCACCGCAAGCCGTGGGTCGAGCACGCCCTCAAAGACGAGCGCGTCCTCACCGCCGCTGACCATCTCGTAGAGGACCCGCTCGGTGGAGACGTCCTCCCGCCAGAGCCCCTCCCTGCCCGGGGGCGCGAGGAAGGTGACGGCCTCGATCAGGTCGCCGTAGTAGCCCTCCTGGAAGTCACGCAGCAGCGTCAGCACCGGCCTCTCCTCGAGGCCTTCCTCGGAGTAGGGCGCCTTGTAGCGGAGGAGCCTGAGCGATTCGAGGGCTGCGCCCCGGTTGGTCCACGAGGTCTCGATCACCTCGTTTCCCAGGGTGAAGTGCGCCTCTTCGACGTCCTCGGGGACCTCGATTTCCCGCCCGGGGAGAGGCGGCTGCCCTGCGGCCGTCTCGCTCGGAAGCGCCTCGCGGCCCCCTTCCTGAGGGCGCACCGGTGGGGGAGGCGCCTGGGCGCCTGGAGGGGCCTGCCTGTCATTGGCAATCCACGTGAACAGGTGCCAGCCGCCGATGATGAGCACGCTGAACAGCAGGAACCCTATGAACGTCTTCTTGTCCATGGCCCTCTCAGCCCGCAGGGAGGCACAGCACCGCGCAGAGCCGTCTGTCCCGGCTCTCTCGCGGCTCGACCTTACTTCCTTCACCGGCCCAGCAGGAGGCGCTCCGCCAGGCAGCCGTCGAGCTCCTCGACCTTCTGAATCTTGCCGACGGTCCTCTCGACCGGATAGGACACCTTGCGGAACTCGATGCCTTCGCCGTCGAGCAGCACGTATGTTGCCCTTCTGTCACCGTCGCGCGGCTGGCCCACGCTCCCGACGTTCACCACGGTTTTCTTCCGGGTGAACCAGTAGCGGTAGTTCACCTCGTGGACGGTGAGGTAGACCATGTCGTCGGTCCAGATTCCGGGCACGTGGGTGTGGCCGGTGAAGCACACGCGCTCAATGGCATCGAATATGGGCTGGAGTTTCTCGGGCCGTTGGATGTCGCGCGGGTAGAGGTACTCGCCGACGGGATCGCAGGGCGTCCCGTGCACGAAAAACATGTCGTTTGCCTGGTAGCTGTGCTCCAGAGAGCCGAGGAAGTCCCACCTGGGGGCGTTCTCCTCCTTGCCCTCGGGAAACATGTCCAGTTGCGCCCGCGTCCACTGTATCGAGCTGCGCGCCCGCAGGTTGAAGATGGCCCCCTGGCTCTCCTCCAGCAGCGCCTCTTCGTGGTTGCCCAGGATGCAGACGTCGAATCGCTTCGCCAGGTCAATACACCTCTCGGGATCCGGGCCGTACCCGATGACATCGCCCAGGCAGA
>JAUWZH010000034.1 GCA_030615435.1 Candidatus Brocadiaceae bacterium
CCCACGCATCCCCGACCGCAAGTGTCTCGTGGGAATCGTGTTCGTGCTGCGCACCGGTTGTGCCTGGAACGATCTGCCCGCCGAACTGGGGTGCGGCGATGGCACCACCTGCTGGCGTCGGTTCCGCCAGTGGACTGAAGCCGGCGTCTGGCCCGCCGTCTGGCAGTGTGTGCTGGGCGCCTTGGGCAAGGAAGGCCGCGTCGACCTCTCGCGGGCCGTCATCGACAGTGCTTCCGCACGCGCGGTTTTTGGGGGGCTCACACAGGGCCCAACCCCACGGATCGCAGCAAGAACGGCGCAGGAACGCCATCTGATAGTCGACGCCGGGGGATTGCCGTTGGCCCTCATGATGAGACCCGCCAACGTGCCCGACGGCGAAGTGGCCATCCCGTTGCTGGATGCAATTCCACCGATCCGGGGGCCGCGGGGCCGGCCGCGATTCCGCCCCGAGATCTTTCAAGGCGACCGGGCGTACGGCTGGGACAAGAACATTCGGGCCACGCGGGCGCGCGGTGTACGGCCCGAGTTGGCGCGGCCACAGGACGGCACGCACGGCTCGGGTCTGGGCCGGACGCGATGGGTAGTGGAAGGCAGCCTGTCGTGGTTCAACAACCATCGCCGCCTGCGGCTTTGCTACGAGCGAAGCGGGGAAAGCCTTCTGGCTTTTCATCAGCTCGCGGCAGTCCTTATCTGTGCCCGAAAACTCGCTCATCGTCAGGCCGCTTGAATGAGGTTTTGCAATAGCCCCTTATGAGCTCGAGGCGCAAGCAGACTCAGAAGTGGTAGGAAGAAGCGCTGCACGGTGCGGCCTTGCTCGGCGTGAGGCCGAATTCGCCAACGGCGGGCAAGAGCTGTCGTCCGCTTCTCGCCGCGTGCGCATCCTCAAAAAGCACGGGGCCGGGGAGTAGCTGAATCTGTGGCTACGCAGTAGCAATCTGGGGACAGGCCTGTTTCGCGAACAGAACGTCGTTTCCGGGCGTCTAACAGCGTGGAGTGGGCCGGCCGTCCAGGGGGTAGAGCATGGTTGCCGTACGCCAATATGGCTGGGGGGTAAGCGAGACACAAGGGGGGAGAACATAGGACATCCCAAAGCCCTATCCCGTGTCATGGCTTTCCGGAGGCACACGAGCGTATTCCCTTCGATGACCACGTGAGGCGGGACTGAGCAAGGAGGAACGAAGATGGGAGCGCTTGCGAAGGTGCCGGTTGTTTCGATGATGCTGGCTGGGTTGGCAGCGGGCTTGTCGACAGAGGAGCCGAAGCCCGTGACGCTCCAGAATCCTGCGCACGCTCTCGCACTCGAAATCGAACTGGATGATCCTGCTCGAGGTTTTCTTTTCTGCTGCAACGGGCAGGACAGGAACTCGAAGCTGGATCACTCTGGGGCGGGTTGTTCTTTCTTGGCGCGAAACATGTCGGGCGTGATGCTGTCTGGATCGAGAAGCTCGTCGGGGATTTCGCGGGTCACGTCTACATGAATGAAAACCATCCGTCGGGCGACCTCGCGTTCGCCGAAGTCATGTTCCACAAGGATCTTTTTCGCGTACCACTGTCCGTCTGCAGTCTGCGCGTACTCCAAAACCCTGTGGACTTCCCGATAAGCAAAATCCCTCCTGGGGACGTCGGCGGGCAGGGTTTCCATCCAGTCCTTGCCCTCTTGCCAGTCGGCATGAGCACCCTCGACGGACTCGCACAATTCACAAACGTGATCTCGCGTCGGATTGAAGTACTGGCGTCTTCTGACCGGCCAGAACAGGACTTGCGCACCCCAACGCAGGCCCTGCACAGTGTGTTCGACGCCTACGAGCTTCCCAAAAGGACCTTCCTTTATGGGGAGCATCGCGGTAGCTTTCGCGACCGTTGGCGGGAGATTCTTGATGTCAATCGCCGGCTGACCCCACACCTCCCGTTCGATCAAGCGATGCAGCTACACATTCAGGGCTCCAATGCGGTTCTTTTGCTTTTTCAATTGCCCTTTCGCATCGAGCCGCACTGTGGTTTGCCAGGAACCTTCAAGAATGCTCACTTCGCAGGGCTGCTTTGCGCCTACCCAGGCTTCCAACGCCGACACGTCTCCCTGGGAGATGTGCTTCCGCAGTTGCTCGACTTGGGGAGCGTCTTTGCTTCTGCCCACACGGCACCGCTCGATGCGGTACCGACTGTTCTTCCTGTAGACCGTGGAGACCTGGAGGGACTGGTATGTTCCCTCCTCGAGGATTCTTGCTTCGCACACGATGTCATAATAGGCGGGCCCGAACGCCTCCCGCGCGGCCTCCACTCTTGCTCTCCAGGTCCTTGAAATCCGCGGGCGGTGTGACATCTTCAACGCGTGCGTCGTGTGGCACTCCCAGAGCGTAAATGTCTGCTGGACCCGTCTCAGGGTAGTCTATATCGGACGCTCCGATTAGCTTGCCGTCGGCTCCCACCATCTCCACACGGATGACACGTTTACCCAAAGGATCAACCATAATCCGGTTTTCACTGCCCTTCTCGCCGCTGATGATGAAGAGCGTGCAGCGCATACCGGCGACCACTTGCTTCTCCTCGGCGATCTCGGCACCTTCTTCCTCTTTTGCCCTTTCGATTTGCTTCATCGTGGCATCGAAGAAACTGTTGACGCCTTCAAACACCGCAGGTATTGACCAGGGTGTGCCGGCAGTGTCCTGGGTCCTGATTGTTCGGTTGGCGGGGTCGTAAGCCGTCAATCTCTGCGTCGCTGAATCCCAGTTGGCCACCAGAAAGTTGCTCCTGAGAAACACGCGCAACGGATGGAACGAAACCCAACCGTCGAGTTCTTGTCCCGCCACCTCTCCCCGCAGGTGGACCCATTCCGCAGCTTTCGAGTTCTCCACCGCTTCAAGCAATTCTGCGTAGGCGGATGGCATAACCTTGTGCTCAGTCAGATACCACCGAGCAAAAACGACAACCGCACAGATCGCAGCGGCCGCAGCGAGGACGGCCCACCTGCTCTTCGCAGTGGTTCTCCTTTTCCAAAGGCCTGACCGGCTCTGAGAACTTCGTTTTCTCATGGACCGGGCCAGGGCTGCCGAAGCGTCCTCAAGGATACGCTCATCTGCAGAGGCACTGGTCCTCGCTCGTAGGTTCCTTATTGACCGCTCTGTGTCATGCACGCCCTTCATCCTCATGGTCCCGCTCCCAGAAGAACCCGCAGTTTGCCAAGTCCGTAGCGATAGCGGCTCTGAACGGTATTGATCGAAACACCTTGCTGCCGGGCAATTTCACGGAATGTTAGCTGGCCCTGCAGGTGCAAGACTATTGCCTCACGCTGTTCGTGGGGAAACGTGGCCAACGCTCCACGCAGTCTCGCTTCCTCTTCACAATCCATGACCTGTGTTGGCGGCTCAACCGTCGGTGCGACGATGTCTGCCCTGTCCGCAAGGGAGACCTCACGCGATTTCCTGCGCAATTGGTGGCGGACACGGTTGGCAACAGAGGCTACCAGATACACCCTGAGGCCACTCCGCAGGCGAAGTTCAGCAGCCGCAGTGGCAAAATCAACAAAGACGTCGTGCACACAATCCTCCGCGGCGCCAAGGTTTCCCAGCATGGAGGTAGCTATCGTCAACATGTCATCCTTGTACTTCTCATAGATCCGACGCAGGGCGGTCGGGTCGCCATTCTGTAATGCCCGTATCAGAAGGCGGTCTTCCCATACAGGTAGTTGTCCCCACCACTGCAGCGGTTGAACATTCAATCAATAATATGATGAACCGACGGGCCATTTTAGTCTAAAATTACTCGAAATTTCCCATTTTCGTGCAGACGACTGGCTTAATGTGAGAAGAGAACAGCGCGTCCTGGAAGGATACTGCCGACGGGATGCCGTCGCATGGGCGTTCCGGTACTTCCGGCAGCATCTGTTCATGGCCTGCCCCCAACTCTGTGCGATGCTATGATTCACAGCCCCATCTCGCCGGGCCTGTACCCTGCCAAGGAGCCCTGACGCGCGCTCGATGCCGCAACAGAAAGCTGGCAGGTGGTGCTCCGTCGGATTCTCTTGCCTCCTGAGAGGACCAAGATGCTCGACTGGGCCCGATCTGAGCGCAGCAAAGAGTTGACAAATACCCGTGGCAGGCCTACATTTCAAGTTCAGTGGCATGAAAGCACTTGACACGGTAACATATGGGAAGTCTCGGATTACAGGAGAGTTCGTGGCGTGAGGCGATCTCCGCATTTCTTGGAGCCGCTCGAGGCGGCCTATCCTGACAAAGTCGGAGGGCAGTAAGAAAAGGAGAGCACATTTGTGAGATCGCGGCAATGGCCCAGGCGAATCACCCCAGCGAGCGGCTAATGGTTCTCGATTATAGGAGGGAAGCCGAAGCGAGGTGCGGCCAGATGATCAGGGCGCGTGATGCCTCCGCTAAAGAGGGAGGGAGTTTTCGAGAGAAGACGAAGTCTCTGTCCACGGCAACCCATTCGTTGCCCCATATTCTGGACACCACGAGGATGTAGCATGAGTGAATGCCGCATGACCGACGAGACGTGGCTGCTCGGTCGCTGCCTGCATAGTGGCCAGGCTCTGCTCGGGGAAAGGCGACGGAGGGAAGCCTCATATCCAACCGCAGAATCCGAGGCGGGCGTGCCAGACCCCACGATTGCGGAGTTTCTCATCGCGGCCTGTCAGGCCTGCGGCTCGAGTGCCCTGCTGGCCGCCCGCGGTCACGCCGTGATGCCGAAAGCACGGTCCTACCGAAGAAGTCATTAGAATGTATGATGTCGTTTTGTATCTCAGAAGGAAACGTTAATCTCGCGCGAGGAGCAACACATTGCCATCGCAGCCGTCCGGCCGCCGCGCAATAAGTGACATGTCCTCGAAGGGATCTGCGAATTCTTGCTCAAACCTTGAGGAGGCTGCAAGTTGAAAGTAACCGACCAGATCAAAATCTCGCTCTTCAGGACCATGCTCAGGATACGCCAGTTCGAGATGGCCGTCCGCGAACACTTCCAAAAGACTGACATACCGGGATTTGCACATTTGTACGTGGGTGAGGAGGCCGTCGCGACGGGTTTGTGCGCCGTGCTGAATCCCGACGACTATGTAACCAGCACACACCGGGGGCATGGGCACTGCATTGCTAAAGGCGCTGATCTTAACCGCTTGATGGCCGAGCTATGGGGACGTAAGACAGGCTACTGCAAGGGACGTGGCGGAAGCATGCACGTGTATGCCAGGGAAGTCAATCTGCTCGGAACGAGCGGTATCGTTGGTGCCGGGCTCCCGCTTTCATTGGGGCCTGCAATCCATGCCAAGCTGAACAAGAGCGGGCAGGTGAGCGTCTGTTTCTTTGGAGATGGCGCCGCGAACAACGGAACGTTTCACGAATCAATCAACCTCGCCGCGGTGCAGAAACTCCCCGTGGTCTTTGTTTGCGAAAACAACCTCTACGCAACTGTGACCGCCGTTCATGAGTCAACAAAAACGGAAAATTTTGCGGACCGCGCGGCCGGCTACGGCATACCTGGTGTTATTGTAGACGGCAACGACGTAATGGATGTTCTAGAAAAAGCCGATAAGGCAGTTGCGCGTGCCCGCAGCGGTAAGGGGCCGACCTTGCTTGAGTGCAAGACGTACCGACATTTTGGGCATTATGTCGGTGAACCAGGAACAGCGTATCGGCCCCAGGAAGAAAGGAACGAATGGGCCAAGAGAGACCCGATAAGGATGTTCTGCACGCACCTTGTAGAAAATGGTACTATCGATCCCGAAGGAATAGAAGCGATAGAACACGAGGTTGAAAAAGAGATTGTGGAAGCGGTTGAGTTCGCCGGGAATAGCCCTCTTCCGGATCCACAGACAGTTGCACAACATGTTTGGTCAGGACAGTGAAATGGTGCGAGAGATAACCTGCACTCAAGCGATTGCCGAAGGGTACGCGGTTGCTATGCGCAAAGACCCGAGCACCTTTATCGTGGGAGAAGGAATTGCTGACCGGGGAGGTTGCTTCGGCCATACTACCGGCCTGTTGGTGGAGTTCGGCCCCGAGCGGGTGCTCGACATGCCGATTTCCGAATCCGGCTTCGTCGGCATGTGTGCCGGGGCCGCCGCCTGCGGTTCACGCGCCATCGCAGACATCATGTATGTTGATTTCACAACTCTGGCTATGGACCAGATTATCAATCAGGCGGCGAAGCTGCGTTACATGTCCGGCGGGCAGTATGAGATGCCTCTCACTATTGTCGGAGTCAGCGGAGCAAACCGGTCAGGCGGCCCGCATCACTCCCAATCTCTGCATCCCTTGTTTATGAATATTCCAGGCATTCTTGTGGTTCTGCCATCGAACGCATATGACCTGAAAGGTCTTCTGGCCGCTGCGATTCTGACAAATGACTTGGCGCTAGTCCTACCACACAGGGGGCTGCTCAATGCCAGGTGCGGAGTCCCTGAAAAAGATTATGTATTGCCTCTAGGGGAGGCGCGGGTTATCAGGGAAGGCAAGGATGTGAGCATCGTCGCAGCGGGTATGATGCTTCACCATGCGGCCGAAGCCGCCGACAAACTGAGTGATAGGGGAATTTCCGTCGAGTTGATTGATCCGCGGACACTCGTGCCTCTGGACGAAAATACGATCTTGAAATCGGTCAAGAAAACAGGCCGATTGGTCGTTGTAGATGAGGGCTATTCGAATTGTGGGGTCGGCGCGGAGATAATCGCACGTGTGCAGGAAAAGGCTTTCGATTTCCTCGACGCGCCTATGCAGCGCATACATCCCGTGAGCGCGCCGATCCCCTTTAGCCCGGTGTTGGAACATGCTCTTCTGCCTGACCTAGACAAGATTGTTGATGTAGTAATGAAAGTTGCGCGATGATAACATCGGTCCACTTCGGAAGGGGAAGCAATGGCAAACCATAAAGTTGCTTTTACCGAAATGCTGCTTCCGGATGTAAGCGTTGAGCAACAGGTCCTGGATGAAGTCGGCGCAACAATAACCACCGGTAATTGTAAGACAGAGGATGAAGTTGTCGAACTGGCCCAGGACGCGGATGCTGTCGTGACCTTCACTTTCAGACCCCTCAGCGACTATATCATGTCCCGCATCAGAAAATGTAAGATCATCGTTCGGGGCGGAATCGGCGTAGACACCATAGACATTCCTGCGGCAACCCGAAACGGGATAATTATTACCAATATCCCTACGTACTGTGCGGAAGAGGTCTCGAATCTGACACTGGCGATGATGCTCGCACTCGTCCGCAAACTACCTGTCGCGATGAAACACACGTCTCGAGGTGGGTGGGATAACAACATCGTCAAGCCGCTTAGATCTCTTTGCAAATTGGTAGTGGGCATTATCGGGTTCGGCAGTATCGGTCGAAAGTCGGCAAGAAAGGCCTGCGCTTTAGGGATGAAGGTTCTGTTTTACGACCCTTTTGTGAACGGCAACTCGAAACACCCTGGTCCGGAGGCACAGAAAGTCGGGCTTGAGGAGCTCTTGGCCAAATCGGATGTCATATTGCTTCATGCCCCGGCAACCGAGAAGACTTATCACATCATCAATAAGGAAACTCTGAGAAAGATCAAGCGCGGCTGCATATTGGTCAATACTGCCCGCGGGCAGTTGGCTGATACGGAGGCATTGATTGCGGCACTTGAGGACGGAACGCTGGGCGGGGTTGGACTTGACCTCATCGAAAATGTTCCTCCTCTCGGAGCGAACCATCCGCTTCTCAAGTTCGACAATGTGATTATCACACCCTATTACGCCTGGTACACGGAAGACTCCATCACTGTCTTACGAAGAACCATCGCCACCGAAATCGTGCGTCTGTTCAAAGGGTACTATCCGAAGGCCGTTGTGAACCCCGAGGTAAAAGCAACTGCTCGGGCGGGGCAACTGAAGCAGGAACCGCAGTGAAGTTCTTACGCTTTCTTTCTCAGATTCGTCCTCATGGACCTTACAGAATGCTGGAACACTAAAAGACCGTTCGCCTCTTGGGCGGGAACCCGCTTTCTCCGATGGAATACGGTCCTGAGGGAACGGCAATACGTCGGGAAAACAGTAACGCCACACCGTATTGAAGAGGAAACATGAAGATTTCCTTTCCTGGAGCGAGGAACGACAATGAAGGTAGATCTAACTGATAAGATTGCTGTTATCACAGGAGCTGCCGCCGGTATCGGTAAAGCCTGTGCAAAACTGATGCTTGAGAATTCGGCTCGAGTTGTCATCGCTGATATCAACGATGAGGAAGGGACAAAGACTGCGGCAGAACTGTCCACGATCGGAGAATGTGAATTCATTCATACTGATGTGTCTAACAGAGAGAATGTTGAGTGCCTCTTCGAGAAAGTGCTCGATAGGTTTGAAACAGTTGATATACTTGTCAACAACGCCGGTATTAATGTGATAAGAAACAGGGTCAATATCAACGAATATTCATTTGAGGATTGGGAGAGGATCTTGGGAGTCGACCTGAATGGCGTCTTCTCTTGCTCTCGGGCAGTATGCCGAGCGATGATGGAACAGAAGAGCGGCAGGATCATCAACATCGGTTCTGTGTTTGGCAGCGTCCCGGCGAGAAAGCAAATCGCTTACGTTGCAGCGAAGGCTGCGGTGCATAACCTGACCAGGGCAACGGCTTTGGAGCTGGCACCGTATGGGATAAACGTCAATGCAGTTGCACCGGGCTCAATCCTGACTGAAGGCACAAAAGAACTCTTCTACGGCAAAGAGGCCGCCCACGCAGAGGCGGTTAAGCAGATGCTCGCGCACATCCCGTTGGGGCGCCCCGGCGATCCAGAGGATATAGCAAATGCAGTGCTTTTCCTCTGCGGGGAGGAAAGCAAATACATCACAGGTCATATCCTGACAGTGGACGGCGGCTGGACATGTGGGTACACAAGAGATTTCTGACGTCTATAATGCTCCCCAAAAACTGGACAGGATGTTAAGATAGTTTCGCCGACCGAAAGGGACTCGAATCGGAGGCGAAACATGGGGAAGAGGCCGCAGGACTTGGCAATGACGGAGCCCGACACCCAGAGTAGTACACAGCGTGCAGGGCCGCTGTCGCCTGAAACGCAGGAAGAGCAACAAGTGGCGCGCTTCGTGTGCACATCCTCGGGGTCTCAATCGGTGCGAGCGCCGCTTCCTGGCCAAGCTTTACCAGGATCGCGCTTGACAGAACAGAAGGGCGACGGGTACAAAGTCGAAATGTGAGGCTCTACGAGCCTCTCACACCTTGAAATAGGAAACCTGCGTGAGAAGAGGAATGTGGGCGAGAACGTCCACAGCATCACAGGAGCAGGAGCCGACTACTGATGGAGATCAGGGCTTTTCGCAATGGAGATGAGGAGGCGTTCGTGGGGCTCTGGAACCGGCGTGTGAACGGCTGTTTTGCAACGGGCCCCCTGACGGCGGGGGTTTTCGCCGCGGACGTAATGGGCAAAAAGCACTTCGAGCCCGAGGGACTGATCTTTGCCTTCGATCAGGGCCGAGCCGTCGCTTTCGCCCACGCCGGATTCAAGTCATCGGACTATATCGAGCCGGACTTTCGTCTGGGTACCGTCAGCATGGTCGCGGTGGAGGAGAACCACGTGGAGGCGGGGGCGGCCGCCGTGGCGGAGGCGGTCAGCTACCTGCTTCGCAGGGGTGCGAAGCAGATAGAGGCGTTTACCATTGACTTCCCGAACACTCCTTTCTACAACGGCCTCTACGGCGGCGAGAAGGCGGGCATGGACGAGGACCATCCCGGCGGCCTGGAGCTGATGAGGCGCTGCCATTTCAACATCAGCAAAGGGGGGCTCATCATGGAATACGAGCTGCCGGATGATCTGGAGCCGGCGCCGGAGCGCAAAGGGCTCCGTCTCCGTGTCGGGCCCTGGAAGAGCCCCATGGACGGGCGAGACCCAGCCGAATGTTATGGCATCCCGGAAGAGGTCCGGAGGGCCTCATTGTTGGATGCGAACGACGTGGAGCAGGGGGGAATCACGTTCTGGCATCTGGAACGACACAACCGCGCCAGCGGCGAGCGGAGGGCGGTCGTCTCCCACGTGGGCGTGGCGCCTGAGCTTCGGGGCACCGGCGTTGCCCTGGCCTTGCAGAGCGAGGTGCACCGAATCCTGCGAACCGAGGGGGCGGAGCGTGTGAGCCTCGGCACACCAGGCGGCAACGGACGCGCCGTCAGCTTCTATCGCAAGCTGGGCTACAGGCCGGTGAAGGCGGCCTATGTCTTTCACCTCGACTGGCGGCATTACGGAGACTGAGCCGTCAGGTCTCGGCATTCGCCCATGGGGAGGGTTTTTCGCGCCGGCTGACGGCCGGTTGCCGAAACTGGGGAACCTATCGGAGGAGATTTGCAGTGATCCTGGACTTCCACGCAGTCTGCGGCAACTTCCCCACCCAAGGCAAGGACTGGTCGCTCGACGATCTGGCCTACTGGGCCGACCTTGCCGGCACGGACGTTCTGATCGTTGAATCAGCCGATGCGCTGCTGCATCTGGACGAGGGCCCGCACCAGAAGCTCCTCGCCGCGTGCCGCGCGAGCGGGGGCCGTTTCCTGCCCGCTGCTACAATCAACTTGAACTCGGACATCCATTCACTGCAAGTCGCGCGGACCGCGCGGAGTCAGGGCTTCGTCTGTGCAGTGCTGCACGGGCCTCTTTACGAAGAGAGCCGCGTGCTGCACGAGGTGCTCAGCGTGCTGCAAGATGCCCCGTTGCCCGTTTACCGGGAGCTCCCGCGCGAGGAGCTCGACACGACCTACCGCGTTGCGCGGGAACACGAAGACGTTCGCTTCGTCCTTGCGCCGGACAGTTACACGGCCCTGGAACTGACCCACAGGCTGTGCACACTGCCAAATGTTTACCTCTCGATGGCGCACGCGCTCCATGCCGTGGGACAGCTCGAAACGGCCTGCCGGCGGATGGGGCCCGACCACATCCTGTACGCGAGCGATCTGGCGCGGCAGCATCCCGCCCGGCCGCTCGGCGCGATCTACGATGCGGAAATCAGCGATGCCGACAGGGACATGGTGCTGGGCGGCACGGCGCGCGGGCTCCTGGCCGAATATGGCATCGAAGTCCCACTGCGCGGAGAGCCTGCTTCCCGGCCCGCTCCCCCGTGTTCCATCATCGACACGCACGGGCACATCGGCGTACACTACGTCCGCCTGGACTATGACTGGTCGGTGGAAGCGGTCCTGCGTTTCCTTGAGCGCGCGGGTGGCGAGACGATCTATATCTCCAGCCTCGAGGCGATCTTCGGCGACGTGCTCGTGGGCAACCAGCAGGTCATCGAAGCCATGCGGGCCCACCCGGACCGCATACGCGGCTACATGGTCGTCAACCCGTGGATGGGGCAGGCGTGTCTGGACAGCGTCCGCCAATGCCGCAAGCTCGGCTTCAGCGGACTAAAGCCGTATCCACACTCGTTTGGGCACGACTTGTCCGATCCCGTCTTCGAGCCTGTGCTGGAGCTGGCGGAGCAAATGGAGCTGCCCATGCTGTGTCATTCCGGCCCCAACGACTTGGCCAGGGTCCTGGAGCGGCATCCACACCTGAGAATGCTTGCCGCTCACATGTCGTTCCACTATGCGGAGAAGGCGCGCCTGGCGCGTGAGTTCCCCCAACGTTGTCCTGGAGGTTTCCGGCGCAGGGACCGGCGTGGAGGACATACTGCGTGCCGTCGAAATCGCCGGCGAGGAGAACATGGTTTTCGGTTCGGATCTCAATGCCCTCAGCTTGGGCTACACGCTCTGCCCGCTTCTGTGCTCGGGGCTGCCGGAGAAGACAATCCGGGCCATCCTGCGCGAGAACGCGCTGCGGTTTTTCGGCCAGGCATAGGGGCGCACTCTGCCCCGGCCTGTTTCGACTTGTAGATACTCAGGCCAAGAGGCACGCTACCATGAACAGCCGCGAACGCGTTCTTGCGGCCATCGAGCGAAAGCCGGTGGACCGTGTCCCCACGGACATGTGGGCGACGAAAGAACTCGAGAACAAGCTGCTCGGCCACTTCGGCGCCGATGCGAACGTCCAGGATATCCTGCACGTTGACGGCTTTTCTTCGGTTGAACCTTCCTACGTCGGGCCACCGTTGCCCGCAGTGCCTGAGGGGGAAGACATTGATTTCTGGGGAGTCAGGCGCCGGCGCGTCGAGTACGCCACCGGAGCTTACTCGGAGATCTACCATAGCCCCCTCCAGGAGGCCAAGACCATCGAGGACCTGGAACGCTACAACTGGCCAACCGCCGACTGGTTTGACTGCTCGAACATGCGCGCGGCCGCGCAAGAAGCTCGAAAAGAGAAGGTCCTCATGTGCGGGTACATGGCGCCGTTCTACGCCCACAACTACCTGCGGGGATTGGAGCAGAGCCTGATTGATCCGCTGTTGGACTCAGAATTGACGCACCACTTCTTGGACCGCCTGTGTGATTTCATATATGAGCACCACCGGCGGATGTTCGAGGCCTGTGAAGGCTTGATAGATGTGGCGCAGGTCACCGACGATTACGGGTCCCAGACCGGCCCCCTAATCAGCCTCCATGTCTTCCGGGAATTCTACAAGCCCCACTTGCAGCGCTTCATTCGCCTGTGCAAGGATTTTGGCATCAAGGTCTTTCACCACGACGACGGCTCGATGCGTGCGTTCCTGCCGGACCTGGTGGAGATGGGCATTGACATCCTGAACCCAATCCAATGGATCTGCCCCGGCATGGATATGGTGGAACTGAAAAGCGAGTTCGGAGATCGGATCAGCTTCCACGGCGCCGTGGAGAACCAACGCATCCTCCCGTTCGGCACCCCGGAGGAGGTGCGAGCGGAGGTGCGCCACTGCATAGATGCCTTCGCCTCGGACGGGACGGGCTACATCCTCGCTCCCTGTCATAACATCCAGGCAAACACGCCCGTCGAAAACGTCATCGCCATGTACGAGGAAGCGCATCAGTACGGGAGGTTCTGACGCAGAGGATCACAGGCCTGGTTTTTCCCCGGGCTCGGCGTTTTCAACGACTTTGGATCTGGAACCCGAACACATCGAAGACCACTCCCCCTGTGACTGAGCACGCAACGCTCCGCCCCTCGGCCTGCGCTTTCGCTCGCAACTGATTCATCATGGGCCTGAAGACCGGCACGTACTTGCAATCTGGATTCCAGATGTCCCTGGCCACCTGGGACGCCTCGTTCACAAAATCGTAGAAAGGGAAAGGCGCCAGATTCCTTTGGTCCGGCGCGCCCCAGCCGCGCCCGTTGCGATCTCCTGCGTTCGGTGATGCTGGCGGGCCACCGGATGAAGCTTGCCGACTGAAGCTTACGAGATGGGACCCGCCCTGGAGATGAGACTAGCGGCTGAAATTCTTCCAACAGATCCGGACCTGTCTCGATGGCCTTTCCACGAAGGCCGTCACCAGCCAATCGCCGGCCAGGCACATGTCGGTCCAGTAGACGCCTTCTGCCGCCGCCACCGGCTCGCTACGCCAGCCAACCGGTGTTTTCGTCAGCAGGACGAGAGACTTCTTGCTCGGCTCATAGTACAGAACGTGCACCGAACCTTGTGAAGACACTGTTGCGCTGGGATACAGTGAACACAGGAAGATGTACTGGCCGCTACCCCAAAGCTGCGGGCGGGCCTCGATGACCCATTCGCACTGGTACATCCCTGATTCTGTCCAGCAGTGGCGGATCCCCAAATCTTCTTCCCACACTAGATGCAGCGCGCCGTCCTCGCCGGCCAAAAAGCAGGTTTGCATGGCCCCCGGAGCGCGCTTCACCGTCGGACCCTCCCATCGGTTCCAATTGCCCCTTGCAGTGCGCGAGTAAATAAAGACGCGGTCCCTACCGCCCACCGCGATATGCACTGCCCCCTGCTTCAGCACAAGGCCCAATGGCCACCCGAGGCCGATTCGCTGCTCTTCCCACTTGCCGGACGTAAGATCCAGTTCGGCGTGCCAACACCCGGCGTCCTTTGGCTTAAAAAACGCGAAATGAACTGACTCTCTTCGATCATCGACAGCCAGCTGCAGCACATGCGCGCTTGCCTGCCACCCCAGGGGCCCCTTACCGCCGGGCAATTTCTGATCGATCACCCAGCTGCCCACCCGCCCCTCTCGGGGACTCCAGTGGATGAGCGAACGCCGCAAAGGATGTGTGTACCAGATTGACCCATCCTGCGGGAAGACCGATGGTGGGCCCCACGCCAGTCCCTGTTCAGGAAGGAATTGCATCTGCGAGTCTACGCGCTTTACCGCTACCTGGTGTGTGCCTTGCTCGGTGAGCTTGACTTCACTGAATGTGAACGACGCACTACCCCACTGCTCCACCTGTGTAGGTGCGGGAGAAAAAAGGACGGAGACGTTGTTGGCGGACTCGCTAGTGTTGTGTTTCAGCCTGATGATACATTATCCAAAACAGCCCTGGCACGGCTGACTTTTGCGAGGATGTCTTCAGCTTTGGCCGACCAACAGAACGTCTCAGGGTTTTCATTGTGCGCGGCTATGTAGTCCATAATGGCCTGGATCAGTTCCTTGACGTTGCTAAAGGCGCCACGGCGAATGCGCTTGTGCGTGATGTCGCGAAACCATCTCTCGATCAGATTCAGCCAGGAACTGCTGGTCGGAATGAAATGCAGATGGAAA
>JAUWZH010000241.1 GCA_030615435.1 Candidatus Brocadiaceae bacterium
CCGTGACGCCACTGTCGGCTGTACTCGTCGTGCAGCCGGTGGATCGTCCCGTTGATGATCCGTGGGACGAGACGGTCAGTGCGCCTGGAGATGTTCAGCTTGCAGACGGCCTGTAGGAACGCCCAGACGGCGTTCCCCCAGAGCAGGTCCTCGTCTTGCTCCCAGTGCCCCTTCCGTTTGCAGACGGACTCGATGCCGGGCCAGAAGATGACGAGGAGGATCGTGCGCCAGCGCGCGTCCCCGTCCCGCGCGTGCGCCTGAAGGATGGGGAGCAATACCCCGTCCTTCTTCGGATCACGGGACGTGCCCGCCCGCATAAAGCCGACCACGTCGTCCCAGCTCTCGAACCGGCGGAAGAGGGGCGCGCGGCCCTGAAGCTTCCGCAGCAACGTCACATACTGCTCACCCTCGAGCTCTCTACTGAGAAGCTCGTACTCACTACGCCTGGAGGCGCTTTCCATAACGCCCGTCCTTTCGGCCGGGCGTCTTGGCGCCTCCTAATGGCCAATCAGGGCGTCGCGCGCCTCTGGGTTATGTGTATTCAGCTGGTAGTGACTGTCTCCGGCGAACAGGAGGAGTCTGGCGGTGGCGTGCCGATCTCATTCAGCGTCTGGCAGGCACGGCAGACACCGGTAACCGGGAACCCCACGAGGTACTCATGACTGCGGGAAAGGCGGATGTGGAGGCGCTTTCCCCTGAGGACGCCGAGAAGTTTTCCACAACGCGAACAACGCCATTTGCCATCCATAGACCGACCTCCACGAAAGAAGGAGATGAACGTCATGGAGGCCAGCGTAGGGGTTATTTCCGACGCTGTGTTCCCGGAGGTCGCCCGCTGGACGGGCGAAAGGTGGGATCAGGCGGTATGGTGCAGGGAACCAGGCGGGAGATTTATTTGGCTGGACGTTAGCTGGACGCCAGCATTTCTTCGATGATGTGCTTCACGGCGCTGAACTGATACAGGTACTTCGGCTCGCGGGGCTGGCGATCCGGGTTCTCCATCCAGCCACCATCGAAGCGCTTGGGCTGCCACCGGTACAAGCGCTTCCGCAATTTCTCCTTATCGACGTCAAAGTGCTGGGCGAGCTGGGGGTAAGTGAACCAGGCTTTCTCATCGATAGTCTGTGGGGCCGCCGCACCGGACCGTTGCTCTCGCTCGCCGGTGGGCTTGTTCTTTACGACTTGGCGCTGGCGCAGGTTCCGTCCCTGTGCATCTGCCCGGGCAAGCATCTTTTGAAACGCACGTACGCAGTGAGTGTGATGCTCTTCGATCTGCTGCTCTGCCCATTCGAGAAATGTCTTCTCTGCCCACGTGAGCTCGAATGACCCTGTGCCTACCGCAAACCGGGCCTGCTCCACGAAGGCGTCGACCTTCTGCAACTCACCGGTAGTCCACTCGGGCACATCCAAGAGGTCTGTGGCATCGCCACTCAAGAGAATATCCTTGAGCACATGAGCAACTTCCTGCGCCTCTGTGGCGTCGTTTACGGACGCCAGTCGACCGAAGCAGATGTCCATGCGCGCATAGAGGTTTACGATCAGGGGAGTCAGGGGATGTGGCTGAAGCACCCCGTGCGCGTTCATCTGTCGAATGAAGATCAACCTGCCGATGCCCCAGTAGCGGCCCAACAGACGCAGAGCACGCCGCGGGTCCTGGTATGATGCATCGCCTTCCGGCGCGGGATCACGGCATTCCAGGAGCGCCAGTTCCACCAGACGGTCCATCACGTTCCGCACCGTCTCCGGCATGCTCTTCTGCGCCTCACCGATCACCTTCTGGAAAAGCTGCTTGTCTTGCAGCTCGGCAGCACCACGCCCGGTGATCTTTGGGTGGCTCAGCAGCAGGACCATGAAGAGTGTGGTGTACACTGCCTCCGCTTCGAGGAGGTCGTCGGTTTCCGGCGTGATAGGCAGCTCCTTGAACTTCTCGAACCCCGGGCTGTCCAGACAGAGCTGCAGATGGTTGAGGAGGCTGAGTTCCAGAGCATCCGCCTCTTCATCACGCAGCACCTTCGGGTAGTAGTAGCGAATCCGAGCAAGGTCACGTAGAGAGACAGCGCAGGAGATCCCAAACTGCAGCATCAAAAGGTCCAGCCCTTCACCGCTCGGCGACTCCTCCGCTCCCTCAGCTCCAGTATGATTGCCGCCATCTTCAGGTCCTCTGTCTTCTTCCCCAAGCGATTGCTCTTCCTGATCTGCCCGCGCCCCGGCAATGCGAGCCCTCCTGATGGCGTCGATTACGGCGTCGAGCTCTGACAGATAACCCCAACAGACCCCGACAGACGCGTACCAACGTGACTGGTCCCTGTCGTGAGCTACGGCCATAACCTGCTCAACCAGGGGGCCGAAGGTCCCTTCGGTGTCCGCATCTGAGACCTCAGCGCACGCGTCCAAAATGGCCCGGCTGCTGTCCTCGAGTTCGTAGCAGGGGCCGCCCTCCAAAGACCAGAAGGGCAACGTCCTTCCCTCTACGTCCACCCGCTTGCCATCGTCCGTCAGGATGCGTGGCCTGCGTCCTCCGTCTGGGCCGAAGAGACTGATGGCCTCCTGGGCATAGGCATCAAGTATCGCGTGGTGACGGAGCAGGAACTCTCCATTGAGGTCGATATCACTCACCATCTCGTGCCAGCCACGAAGTGAGTCCTTCTCGACAGTCTCCCACACACTCAGCTGGTTCTTCGGCACAGAAGGATTCATGCGCTGTGGGAAGGCTGCATAGAGGAACAGGAGCCTATGCTTTTCGACAGCGGATAAGAGGCGGCAGAGAGCTGCGCCCCTGCGACAGCCAGCTTCGGCGTCGGCCTCCCGCTGAGTCTGTCCCATCGCTGGCATCCCACCCTCTACTGCGTCGGACGAATCCTCGCGCATATCAAGCAGGCGCCGCACCGCCTTTACTCCAGGTTCCAGCCCCAACTTGATCTCACAGAACTGAGATGGGGGGATTGGGGGCAGGGAGCCCAAGTCAAGGCTAACCAGCGCGCGTTCCCGGACGGCCGTTTCCGTCATCGTTTCGTAGTCCGCCAGCGAAGTCTTGACGACGCAGCATGGCACGGACCGTTCGGAGGGATCGGCGAAGATCTTAGGATAGCAGTCCACGCCGTTGCAGTGCTGAATGGCCACGGGGTACTTCGGAGAGAACGGCACGAACTTGGGGAACTGGGCGAGCGCCTTCACGATGGCACAGGCCGAGCAATCGCCGGAAGGCAAGAGCGGCGGCAGGAAGGCCAGCGCTTCGTGGAAGGTGTGCTGCGCCCTCAGCCACTGTTCTTTGCGCTTTTCCCTCGCATCCTCGCCCGTGCCTCCGATGCCCTCAAGCATGCTCGCGGGGAGGCCTTCCTTGCTGCAAGAGGGGTCGCAGTGATGCGCGCAGAACACGTTGGCCAGCTCTACCAGGCACTTCCATGCCCACTTCGCGGCTGCCCGAACGTCGTCAGTCTGTTCAGTCGAGAGATGCCAATGATGAACCGCCATTCGGCCTATTGAGATAGGGGACGACAGTTCGGGCTGACTTGATTCGGTGGTCATGGGCTTGCGTCTGCTGAATCAGGGACCCATGGATTATCTCAACTGGACGTGGCCGTGTCAAAACTGCGAACGCAACGGTCCGCCGCCGAGCTCTGGGGTACCTTCTGCCATGGGCCGGCAGAGCCTTGGTCTTGCCGCGGAAAGGAGAACCCATGTCCCGCTCCATGCGCTCTGTCCCCCCTTTTCTTTGTGGCGGCTTCCTCGAATGGACGCCGATGACGACGGCAACAGGGAGGATGGAGCATGCAGCCGGAGACGACGGACGGGATCGTGGCGGAAGGCGACGCGGCGGGGCAGCAACCGGCACTGATGGATGCCGAGGACGTGGCGAAGACGCTGAACTGCTCGCGGCGCACGGTCCGTCGGCTGGCGGATTCGGGACAGATACCGGCTCCGATCCGGCTGGGACGGTTGCTGCGGTGGGACCGCCGGGCGCTCCAGGAGTGGATCGCCGAGGGATGCCCGTCGTGCCGCAGCGGGCGGTCGCGATAAGTGCCTTGTGGCAAACGATGTGCGCTCGCCAAAGATTCCGCAGAAATGTGCCGGAATACCCTTGATCCCGTGCCGCACACGAGCAACACTCGTCCCCGCTGAAAGGGCGTAGAAGGGCACGAGAAGCCGTCTGACGCTGATCTTGAAGGGAAAAGAAACCTGGCTTCGATCCATCACAAGAGCTACTCACGCCCACTGCCCCCCGGCGCGCAGATCTTCGAGCGCTGTGGCAAGAAGTGGGCCCGCTGGCAGGGACAGGACGGTGAGACGCGCACCGCGCCGCTGACGCCGGGCGGCAAGCGCGTGGCCCTGAAGACGAGGACCTGGGTTGTCCGCTGC
>JAUWZH010000206.1 GCA_030615435.1 Candidatus Brocadiaceae bacterium
GCCTTCCCCAGCCCGAACCGCCCGGTGCTACTCGGGCACTTCTCCGGGCTCGACGGCGATCACCTCTTTAACCTCGGGGATTTGCTCCTGGAGCTCGGCCTGGACACCCTGCTGGATGGTCATCTGCGCCATGGGGCATCCCTTGCAGGCGCCCTCCAGCGTGACCTTGACCACGCCGTCGTCGCCGACCTCGACCAATTGCACGTCTCCGCCGTGCGACTGAAGGGCAGGGCGGATCCGCTGCTCGATCACCTGGGAAACCCTCTCTTTGTCAATCATGCGCCTCTCCTCTGATCCTTGCTTTGACAGACGACATCCCGAAAGACCGGCCGGAGTGCATCGCCCGCCATCCAGCGGGCGACTATTCTCCCCCCGGCGTCCACCGTCGTGCCGCCCTTTCTGCCGGGGGCAGCACTGAAATGTGATTACATATACAGCATGACAGCTTTCAGGGCGGCACGCAAGTCATCGCCGGCTATGGGACCGCCTTCATGGCCTCCAGGAGCTGTTCGGCGCGGACGTACCCGACAATGGTACGCCCGTGAAGGACCTTGCCGCCCGTGCTGACAAAGACAATTGTCGGGAACCCCCACACGCGGTATCTCTCGAGGATCGCCCTCACCTGACTGGAGGCCGAATCGGTGCCGTCGAACTTCACGCAGACGAACCGCCTGGATTCTTCCACCACCCCGGCGTGCCGGAAGGAGGAGCGCTCGAGTTTCCAGCACGCCGGGCAGTATTCCTGCCAGAAGTAGAGCATGGCGGGGCGGCCCTGCTCGGCGGCCGTCCTCCTGCCCTCCGGCTCCGAGGTGAGCCATTGGATCCTCTCGCCCTCCGGGAGGCCCCGGCTCAGGGCGAGCACGAATGCCGCCACGCCTCCCGCCAGCAGCAGGAGCCCGGCGGCCTTCCTGGCCCGCGCCCACCAGCCGCTCGAGGCATCCAGCCTCTCGAAAGCGCCCGCGAACACGCCTGCCACAATGAGAAGCCCCGCGAGCAGCATGTAGAACCACGGCTCAGGCAGCACGCCGCTCAGCCACACGAAGTAGAGCGCCGCCCCGAGCAAACCCAGCGCGAAGATGCGCTGGACGGCTTTCTGCCACCGGCCGGACTTCGGGAGGGAGCGGATCAGCCCGCCGAAGGTGCCCAGAACGACCAGGGGCGTGCCCATGCCCCAGGCGATCGCGAAGAAAATCAGGAAGCCGGCGAGCAGGTCGTTGGTCTTGAGCACATATCCCATCGCCCCGAAGATCACCGGAGCGGTGCACGGTGAAAGGGCCACGCCGGAGACAATACCAAGGAGAAAAATCCCCACCAGGCCGGCACGGCCCCGCAGTTTGCCCTGGAGCCGGGCCGTCCACGCGGGTGGCAGCTCAATGGTGTAGAGCCCGACCATCGAGCCGGCCAGGGCGATGAACACCACCGCCAACCCCAGGTAGATGGCCGGATGCTGAAGCAGTGTGCCGAAAGCGCGGCCCGTGCCGGCCGCGATCACTCCCACAAGCGCATAGGTCACGGAAATGCCGAAAACGTAGGCGAGCGAGCGGCCGAGCCCGCTCAGTCTCCGCTCGGTGGAGGCAGCGCCGATCAGGCTGATCGTTATGGGGATCATCGGGTAGACACACGGCGTGAACACGAGCCCGAGGCCGGCGAGGAAAGCCACGAGCACGGAGACGAGCAGGCTCCCTGTGGAGAGCCGCTCCTGGTAGCGGACGGCCTGTGTCGGGCGGCTCGGGGGCGCCTCCTCGGGCAGGGATACGGCAACTGGCTGCTCCTCCGGGCCGAGCACGGTGAGGGCGAGCGGTAGACGGCGCTCGCGCACCGGCAGACAGACATCCTCACTGCACCCACGAAAGCCCACGAGAAGCTCGAACTCGTACTCGCCAGGTGCGGCATCCTCCTCCAGGTGCAGCACCAGCCTGGCAACGAGCCGGCCCTCAAGGTGGTTGTCAGGCAACGTGGGATCGGGCGGCGGCAGCCGGAGTTGGCCTTCCCGAAGCGGCAGCGACGTGCCGGGCGGCGCGCTGAGGGTCACGGAGAGCGAGTCGGCGTAGATGTACCAGTCCTGCGGACAGGTAACCGCAACCACCCCCACCACAGGATGGCCCGGAGCCTGTTCGGAGGGTTCGAGACGCGCGGTAACGGTGAAAGCTGCGCTGCGGGGAGCAAGGAAAGGAAGGCGCCCCGCCCCCGGGGGCAGGAGGGCCGGCAGTTCCTGTGCGGCGGCGCTTCCGAGGACGGCGACCAGCGTGAAGGCCGCCCAGGTGCGGACTCGCGCCATCCTGCTTCCTTTTCGCGGAGAACAGGACGGCGCGCCCGCTCTGACGGAGCAGGCGCCGCGGCGTCCCGCACGCAGCAAAGTCCACAGCATTTGACGGAGCCAGATCATACCCTCGCTGGCCTCACCAAGCCCTGAGTTCACCCACAATCTCCTCCACGAGGTCTTTGACGGTGACGATGCCCCTGGCGGCGCCTTGCGGCGTGGTGACCACGGCCATCTGCTGGCGTGCCCTCTGAAGCGCGTAGAGCCCCTCGGCCACCGAGAGCCTGCCGTCCAGGCTCAGGGAGTGGCGGGCAAGCGTCTGAACGGACTTCTGCTTTCCCTCGGCCGACATCACGTCAATGACGTTGACGGTGCCGGTGATCTTGCGGCGGTCCCCGGAGTAAACGGGGATGCGGGAGAACCGGTGGTCCCGCAGCACCTCCTTCAGCTCTTCCAGGGAGGCATCTTCGGAAACCATCACGACCCCCTTCAGGGGCACCATGGCCGCGCCGATGGTAAGGGACTTGACGCGCAGGATGTTGTCGGCCATCGTCCGCTGATAGGGGGAGAGCACGCCGAGGGCGGCCCCTTCGCTGAGGAAGAAGCGGAGTTTCTCCGTGGTGAACATGGCCTCCGGCTCGAAGGCACGGTGGCCGACGGCGAGTTTCAGGATTGCCCCGACGCCCCACAGCAGAACCAGGAAGGGTGAGAAAAGCAGCTTGCACACCCTGAGCATTCCGGCGGCCTTGTACATCAGCGTGTCGGCACGGCGTCGGAAGATGGACTTGGGGATGATTTCCGCAAAGACCAGAAGCACGGGCGGCATGATGAGGACGCTGTAAAGGTCTGCGTTCCGCTCCAGGCCTATTTCCACCAGCTTGCGCGCGCAGAGCACCGTGGCCAGATAAACGCTGATGTTGGTGCCGATCAGCATCGTGCTGATCGCGAGGTGCGGCTGGGCGGTGAGTTTGCGCAGCGATGCGGCGCCGGGCCAGTGCTGGTCGGCTCGGAAGTGCAGCCGGATGCGGTTCAGGCAGTAAAAACCCGTTTCGCTGCCGGCGAAAAAGCCTTCAAGGGCCACAAACAGCGCGACCAGCAGATACTCAACCATCCCGTCCCGTCCCGCTCTCCAGAGCTTTGGCCTCCCCGTGGGCCAGCTCGAGTATTACGCTCACCACCCGGCGGCCGCGCGTCTTCTCCACCGTCAGCTCGAGGTTCCGATAGCGCACGCGGTCGCCGGCCCTGGGAACCCGGTCCAGCAGGGCCATCACCAGGCCCCCGATGGTATCCACGGAGAGCTCTGGGGTTTCCATCTCGAATGCCTCGTGCCACTCGCGCACGCTCAGGTTGCCCCTGAGGCGGAAGCGGCGCTCATCGAGGCGCTGCACCGCAGGGGCTTCCTCGGCGTCGAACTCGTCCGTGATCTCGCCCACTATTTCCTCCAGGATGTCCTCTATGGTGATCAGCCCCTCCACGGCCCCGTACTCATCCACCACGAAGGCCATCCTGGCATGCTGGGTGCGAAGGTGCCTGAGCACCTCCTCCACGGTCGCCGTCTCCGGCAGAAAGGGAATCGGGCCTATCAGCTCGCGCAGCCCGGCGCCCTCCTCTCGCAGTAGAAAGTCCTTGGCGTGGATCACCCCCAACATGTTGTCCATCCGGCGCTCGTAAACGGGAATGAGCGTATGCTTGCTCCGGCGGAAGAGCCGCTCGAGGACTTCCGGGGCATCTGCAATGTCGAAACACACCGCATCAACCCTCGGCACCATGACCGCCCTGAGCGCGGTATCCGAGAGCTTCACCACCTCGCTCATCATCTCGCTGAGGTCCTCATCGAGCACGCCCTCCCTCTCGCTCAGCTCTATCAGGTCCGTAAGCTCTTCGGCCCTGATGAAAGGCTCGGGCCGCAGATGACGCCCGAAAAGCGCTGAGATCCAGTCCGTGACCTTCTCCAGCGTGAAGATGAAAGGCCAGAAGACCCTCTGGAAGGTCAGCAGGGGAACGGCGGCAATTCGGCTGGCGGGCCGCGCGAAGCTCACGGCGAGGTTCTTCGGGAGGAGCTCGCAGAAGACCACAACGAAAAGCAGCGAACCGAGGGCCAGCAGCGCGCTGCCGGTCGGGCCGAGCAATTCCCGGTAGTCCATGATCAACACGAAAGAGACGCTGAAAAACATGACGTTTACGACCATGTTTCCGAACAGCACGGTCGTGAGCAGCAACTTGGGCCGGCTCAGCAGGCGTCCGACCGCCCCCCGGGAACCGGCCGCGCCTTCCATGCGCCTGATCTCATCCGGCGGCAGGCTGAACAGGGCGGTCTCCGAGCCACTGAAAAGCATGGAAAGGAAGGCCGTGAGGGCGAGAATCGCCGCCCTGATGGCAAGATGTGTTGTCTCTTCTCCCGGCAAGGATTGTCCTCGTGCCCAAAGAGGCGAGGCGCTGCGCATCGCTCTCGCCTTCCTCACAAGATACCGCAAGGACCCTCTGGAGCGCAACCGGCGCGAGGGGGGGGCCAATGTCCTTGACCGGGCAGCCCTGGAGTGATAGGCTGAGCCAGTGCGGCCGGCGAGATCGGGCGGATAGCTCAGTTGGCCAGAGCGCTTGCCTTACAAGCAAGAGGTTCCGGGTTCGAGTCCCGGTCCGCCCACCATATACTTGACTTTCAGGCCCTTTTCGGTTATCCTGTCGCTAACAGATGTTAGCGGATTGTTAGTGGCGGGGTAGACCATGAGGATCAGAAAACAGCTTAATCACGGACAAGAGCGCTGGGTCTGTGACTATCGGGACGGACGCGG
>JAUWZH010000048.1 GCA_030615435.1 Candidatus Brocadiaceae bacterium
CGATGACCACAGCGTGGCCGCCGATCAACCGCGCGAACGAACGAAAGCCAAACGAGCGACAAACGCGAGCCATTCCCTTGTTCCTCCCAAGGATTCTCGCCCACCACACCGGTCGGCGCGGACGCCGCAAGCGAATCCCCAACCCCGCTCGCCTGTCAATCCAGCGATTCGAGCAGGCCTTCCGGGACCACGGCTGCGTAAACCTGCGGGATGCCCGTAGCGTCCGAGTTGTAGATCACGTGGCGGTTGTCCGCCGTGAAGTAAGGGTGAGGGTGCGTGTACTGCGCCCCGCCGCAGGATGTGCCCGTCTCCAGCAGTTCTTCCGTCCGTCCGGTCTCGATGCCGCCGACGATCAGCGGCACCCGCGGGGGAAAGTCCCGATAGCAGTCCGCCACGAAGTACCTGCCGCACTTCGAGACTGAGATGTGGTTGAAGACGTGGCCCGGCGCCGCGACCGGCGTGGGCTTCTCCTCTCCGGCAGCAGCAACGAAGAGAGTGGCGTCGCTGAATGCGCTCACCCCCTCGACGTCGTGCGAGGTCGAGAACAGGACACGGCCAGTGTCCCCGACGAAACATTCGTGCCCTGTGCCGTCACATGTCCAGGGCCTGCCCACGGGGATCTCGCCGGGATTGCCTCCTCGTGCGTCAATCACCGTCAGGTCTATGCTGCCTGAGCCCATCTTCACCAGGTTGCCCTTCTCGTCGAAGCGCCAGCCCTTGTTTACCTGGAACAGGATACGGTCGCCGGTGGCCGGGGCATATTGCACGTGGCCCATTGGATCGGGGAGTTCGTACAGCACCTCCCATTCCCCTCGCTCGATCTCCAGCTTTACGACACAGTACGCGCCGTCCGGGTTCCGCACGACGCGGACCAGGTGGCGGAAGTCCGGACTGACCGATCCCAATGCCCCGCCGCACCGGGCGTCGTCGAGGGGGCCCTCGTAGAGTTGCTCTTTCTGCATGGTCTCGAAGGACACCCGCCACAGCTTCCAGCACTTCCGTTCCTTCGTCCAGTAGTGGAGCCACTGACGCCAGGCGGACGTTGAGACCCCGTAGACCCGGCCCATGGGCTCAACGAGGGTGATTTTCAGCGTTTCCACGTCAGCGACCAACAGTGCGTCTCCGCTGCCGACCGTCCAGTCCTGCGAGCGCAGGACCGCTATGCGCTTGCCGTCCGGCGAGGTGTAGGGCTGCTCGCCGTAAACGTTGTTGCTCATCAGCGTCGAAGAGGTCATCTGGTGCAGTGACCAACGCCCCGCCGAGTCCTTCTCCCTGCTGTTCGCTTCCAGAACCCACTGCGTCATTGCAACGTCTCTTTCCAACCAGGAACTCGTTGTCGGCCTACCATTAGACCGGTTCAGGCCGGCGCAGTCCACTGACTGGGGATCGTCTCAGCCCTCGAAGTGACGGCTCGGCCTCTCGAACAGGGACAGTATCTGCGCATCCGTCGTGGATTTGCTCACCGGCAGAACTCGTGAGGGCGACCGGCCTCAGCGTCCTGGCCTGCGGCCCCCGCTCAGGCGGCTCTTGAGGGCGAGGAAGTCCAGCAAATCGCGCTGGCTGATGATGCCGATCGGGCGGTCGTTTTCGACCACCATCAGCCGCGTGCTTTCCTCCGTCAGGCGCACGAGGGCCTCCACGGCATCGGTGCCGGGGGCCATCTCGGTGTCGGCGGAGCGATCACGCATGAGCTCTCCCACCGTGACTCTCTCCCAGTCCGCCTGGTCCACCCTTGTCGGGTCGCAGGCGTGCATGGCACCGATAAGCCTCCCCTCCTCGTCCACCACAGGGAAGATGGCGAAATGGTAGGGGAGCGCGTACTGATCAACAAACCGCCGCAGCGTGAGGTCTGGGCCGACAGTGACGAGGTTGGGGCTCATGAAACGACCCACCACTTCGCCGCCGAGGCTATGCCGCATGCGGACCTGCTGCAGGCTGCCGGCCGCCGCCTGCCGCAAGAAGATGCCGATGAAGACGAGCCATATCCCCCCAAGAACCGCCTGTCTGAACATCGCCCAAACACCTGCGATGATCAGCAGCAGCGCGAACGCCGACCCGATCCCCCCCGCTATCAGAGTGGCAGTGCGAATGTCTCCGGACAGGCCCCACAGGATGCTGCGAGCGACCCGCCCTCCGTCCAGCGGGAAGGCCGGCAAGCTGTTGAAAAACGCAAGGACGAAGTTGACCATCGCCAGATACTGTAAGAGCACACGTACCGAGACAGGCCAGGACCGTGCGAACCCCACCATCCAACCGGCCAGGAACACGAAGGCAATCAAAACGCTGGACAGCGGCCCCACGACGGCCATGAAGAACTCCGAGGCGGCGGTCGGCGGCTCGTCTCCAAGTTCACTCACCCCCCCGAAGATGAACAGCGTGATGCCCTTCACGGGTATGCCGGTGTAACGTGCAACGACGGAGTGAGCCAGCTCATGAGCGATCAGTGAGGCGAAAAGCCCGAGAGCCCCGAGAACGCCAAGCGCCCAGTAAGTGGCCGCGCCGACAGGCTCATCACCCATCCACTGGCGAAACAACCCCGTCTTGCTGGACAGAGAGAAAACGATCAGCATGAACAGGAAGAACCAGGTCGGATGGATCTTGATGGGGAAGCCGAATATCCTGAACAGCGTCCTGCTCCGGCCCAGAAATGGCATCACGATCCTTTCTGCCTCAAGGTGCCTCGGAGCCAAGAGGGCCGGTTCAGTGCGGCAGCCCGAAGAAATCCTTCGTCTTCGCTGCCATCTGCCCCTCGGTCATCTTTTTGTCCGCATTCTCCACGCCCTTGACCTGCCCCCGGAACCCCTTGTCCTTCCTGATGAGTGCGGCCAACTCCTTCTTCGCCTGTCCCGGCCCGAACAGGAAGATCTCCTCTGCGGAACGCAGCACCTCGCCGAGCTTCTTGTAGTAGTGCTTGAGCTGCTCGTGGCGACGCGCTTGCAGGTCGGCGTGTGGAACGGCGCCGCCGTGATCGCTCCTCCCTATGACGTCAATCGGTTCGCCCTCCTCCTGATACTCAGACTCCATCACCATCTTCTCCATTTCCCCATCCCGATCGGACCAGAACAGCATGGCACAACGGTGGTCCACCCATACGCCCACCAGCGGTTTGCCTCTCATGCCACCTCCTTGCGGAACCAAGAAGAGCCACGCCCGGCAGACTGTCTAAGTCCATACTAAGTGCGCCGCCCGGCAGTGTCAAGGATTTGAGGCCGGTTCGCCTTTCCGCTGTTCCACACGCACCCGCCTCGCAGGCCGTGCAGGTGGTTCCTCTGAGGTCGAGAGGCTGTTGAAGAACCTGAGACGCCGCCCGGCGTGAGCTTCTTCACGGGTTCCCTCCAAAATGCAGGCTCGGGGCGGCCCCGCCGCCTTGACAAGGGGCCCTGTGGAGCCTATATTACGGGTCTTTTGCCGTTGTTCTGCTTTGCCGTCGGTTACAGCAGCGGACCTGGCCTTTTCGGTTTGCTGCCGCACGATGCCGACAAGTACTGCTGCTCGACTCAGGAAACCGCAAGAGTGGCCGAAACAACGCCAGAGAAGACCGATGGAGTGGAGCCTGAAACCCATGCCCCCTGCAGGGTCGCCTGCCCGGTGCGGACCGATACCAGGGGCTACGTGGACCTCATAGCTCGGGGTCGCTACCGGGAGGCCTTCGAAAAGATCCGCCAGGCCAACCCGTTCCCGTCCGTTTGCGCGCTGATCTGTCATCACCCATGTGAGGTGGAATGCCGCCGGCAGGACGTGGATGACCCTGTGGCGTTGCGCCACCTGAAGCGCTTTGCGGTGGAGCAGGCTCGGGAATACCGCGAGCGTGCCCGTCACGCGGCCGAGATCACCCACTCCGAGACCATCGGGGTCGTGGGCAGCGGGCCGGCCGGCCTCACGGTGGCACACGACTGCATCAACGAGGGTTACGCCGTCACCGTTTATGAGTCTTTGCCCAGAGCCGGGGGGCTGCTCTCTTGCAGCATCCCGAAATACCGCCTGCCTGAGGAGGCTCTCACGCCGGACCTGGAGGATATCCTGGCCCTCGGTGTGGAGATCAGGACGGGGGTGACCGTCGGCGAAGACGTCACCTTGCAGGAGCTTCAGGAGAAGCACGAGGCGGTGGTGCTGGCGGTGGGGCTCTCCGAGAGCCGCGACCTGCCTCTGGAGAACCACGACCACCCGGATGTCCTCATGGCCCTGCCGTTCCTGTGTTCCGTTGCCCTGGGCAGACCCCCTCAGGTGCGGGACGAGGTGATCGTGATAGGCGGGGGCAACGTCGCGGTGGACGTGGCCCGCACCTGCGTGCGGCTTGGCGCCGGCACCGTCAGGATGATATGTCTGGAGAACGAGGAGGAGATGCCCGCCTGGGAGTGGGAGTCGCGCGAGGCACTGGAGGAGGGAATTGAGATAATCCACAGGCGTGGGCCCACGAAAGTCCTGATCGAAGAGGGGCGGATTGTCGGCGTGACCGTGCGTGAGGTGGAGCGCGTGTTCGACGAGAAGGGCAGGTTCGCCCCGACCTATCATGACGATCGGCTCAGCACGGTTGCCGGGCAGATGATCATCGTAGCCATTGGGCAGCGTGCGAACCTCGACCTGCTGGGAGGAACGCCGGTGCGGCTTGCCCGCGAGGGCATGCTCCAGTTCGACGCGGAGACGATGACCACCTCGGAAGGTGGGATCTTCGCCTGCGGTGAGGTTGTGACGGGACCGGGCTCTGCCATTGAGGCAGTGGCCAGCGGCCACCGCGCTGCCCGGGCCGTGCTCGGGTACCTTCGGACGGGGCGTGCCCCAGTCGTAGAAGAGGAAAAGCTGGAGGCGGTCGAGGAACTGCCCAGGAACATCATCGAGAAGGTGAAGAGCATCCCGCTGGTCGCCATGCCGACTCTCTCCCCGGAGGAGCGCAAGAGGAGCTTCGTGCAGTTTGAGCTCGGTTACGGGGAAAAAGACGCGCTCGCCGAGGCGCGCCGCTGCCTCTCGTGCGCAGTCGGCGCCGTGGTGGATGAGGACAGATGCGCCGCTTGCCTGACATGCGCGCGGATTTGCCCGTTTGAGGTGCCGGTCGTGGACGAGGTTGCCAGAATGGTCTCCGAGACGTGCCAGTCCTGCGGCCTGTGCGTGGCGGAATGCCCCGCAAGTTGCATAACCATCAAGCGTTTCCAGGACGTGGGCGAGATCGCAGACCGGATTGTCGCCCTCTTGCAGGACGCCGGGACAGAAGTGACCCGTGTGGAGATAGTGTGCTCTCGTGATGCCGAGACGAAAGAGAAACTCCAGGACCGCATCGTGAAAGCTGACGGTGAAGTGCTTGCCCGGGTGCCGGTTACGTGTGCGGCGCTGGCCGGGGAAGTGGACATGATGAAACCGTTCGAGCTCGGCGTGAAGGCCGTGCTCGTGCGGCGCTGCAGGGAGTGCCTGTACAACGGCGCCTCCAAGCGTCTCGCAAAGCGCGTGGGACGCACGAAGGAGATTCTCGACGCGGCCGGCGTGGGCGGCGAGAGGCTGACTCTGGAATGAGGGTTCTCGAAGGAGTCCGCGTAGATGATTAAGGCAAACAGCAAACCGCTGGGTGAAGTGTTCGGGTTTATCGAGAACTGCAAGAAGGTCCTCGTCCTTGGGTGCGGCGGCTGCGCCACCGTGTGCCAGGTCGGCGGCGAAAAAGAGGTCGGCGTGCTGGCCCAGGCGCTTCGCCTCAAGGCCGGGACCGAGGGCAAGCAGATCGAGTTCCTCGAGAACACCGTCACCCGCCAGTGCGAGCCTGAGTTCGTTGACCCCGTAGTGGAGGGGCTGGGGGACGTGGAGGCGATCGTCTCGACCGCCTGTGGCGTTGGGGTGAATCACCTGGTGGAGCGGGGGTGTCCGGTCCCGGTCTTCCCCGGCGTTGATACCGTGTTCATGGGTTCCACGCTGGAGCACGGCGAATGGGCCGAGCGCTGCGCCGCCTGCGGCCAGTGCGTCCTGCACCTGACCGGGGGCATCTGCCCCATCGCGCGCTGTGCGAAGAACCTCCTCAACGGCCCGTGCGGCGGGACCACAGAGGACGGGATGTGCGAGATCAGCACCCCCGAGAACCCCGTGCCGTGTGCGTGGGCGGAGATAGTAGAGCGGATGAAGCAGCTCGGCACGCTCCAGGAGCTCGGCGAGATTCAGCCGCCGAAAGACTGGTCAACGGCGAGGGACGGCGGGCCTCGCAGGCGCGTGAGGGCCGACCTGAAACTCGATCGGCAGGAACAGAAGGTTCAAAGCTGAGGCGCCACCTCCGCCAGGGACGCCACAGGCAAGGAGATGCAAAAGTGAAAAGCGGCAGTAATCTGGAGAAGGTCCTGCAAGCCGGACACTTCGCGCTTACCGCCGAACTGGGTCCGCCCATGGGCCCAAGTGACGAGGAAATCAAGCAGAAGATGGAGATCCTGCGCGGCAACGCCGACGCCTTCAACATCACCGATTGCCAGACCGCCGTGGTCCGCCTTTCCTCCATCGCCGCTGCGATCATGCTCGTGCAGGGCGGGATGGAGCCCGTGATGCAAATGACGACGCGGGACCGCAACCGCATCGCCATCCAGGCCGACATCCTCGGCGCCGCCGCCTTCGGCATCAAGAACTGCCTGTGCATTGCAGGGGACCATCAGAAATTCAGCGCCGCAGGCAAGCTCAAGGGACACCCCGGCGCCAAGAACGTCTACGATGTGGATTCCATCCAGCTCGTAGGCATCCTGAAGAAGATGCGCGACGAGGGCCTGATGGAGGGGGGCGATCCTCTCGACGTGGCGCCCAGGCTCTTCATAGGAGCCGCCTGGACCCCCATGGCGCACCCCCTGGAGTTCCGCGTGACGCGCCTGGCAAAAAAGGTCGCGGCGGGAGCCGATTTCATCCAGACACAGGGCATCTACGATGTTGAAAGGTTCGCCGAAATCATGGTGGAGGTCCGCAACCTCGGCCTGCACGAGAAGACGGCCATCCTGGGAGGCGTCATCGTGCCGAAAAGCGCCGGCATGCTGCGTTACATGGACAGCTCGGTGGCCGGCGTCTCGGTCCCCAAGGCCCTCATCAAGAGGATGAGTGCTGCCGGTGAGGCCGCCGGCAAGGACAAGAAGCAGGCCCGGCGCAACCAGAGCAAGGAAGGCATCAAGATCGCGGTTGAGCTCATAGAGCAGTTGCGTGAGACTGAGGGTGTCAGAGGCGTTCACCTCCAGGCCATCGAGTGGGAGAGGGCCATTCCCCGGATTGTTGAGCCCGCCGGTCTGCTGCCCCGTCCTCACGTGTAGCAGCCTTCCTGGCGAATTCGGCAAGGCATTTCGTGCGAACGCATTCGCCCTCTGGTCTGCGCTCGAATCATTGCGAGGCATGATGTGCTGCCTGCAGCACAACCTCCCTCTACACGCGGTACCGCCTCCAAATCCCGCACAAGAGGTTGACAAACCATGCGGCTGCGAGTAACCTTAAGCCCACACGGGATGAATCCCACCGGCGAAGGGTAGCTTCAGACCCTAATAGTACAGGAGGAACAAGACAGTGTATTTCTTGGTTACTGGAATCATTCTGATCGCACTGATCATTGTTCTGGTGATAGTGAGGCGTCGGCGCTGAGTTTGGTGCGTTCCCCCAGGCAGAGTTGTGGGCTGAGGCGAGAGCAAAGGCCAAGGGAGTTTTGTTTGCTGAAAGCCTGCCGGGAGTTTTGTGATTGGGGTGATCGCGCCGCCAAAGGCTATCCTTGTTTCGTTTTTCTGCCGGACTCAGGCAGGTTCTCGCACTCCTGCACCTGAAGGGCTTTCCCAGTGTGAGATCCGGCTTTGCCCGCAGACGGCATGTGGGCCAGACTGCGGCGGGCGAAGCGCAGAGTTCCTCGGCCAGCGCTACGACACGCGCACAAGATGCGAGTAAGTCGCACTGTGCAAAACGCAGCTTGGGTTCCGGCGAGAAAACCGTGGCGGGTCGGGACATCGGCGGAGTGCGTGTGGTCGCCATTCCGGGCATCATCATCGCCTTCGATTTCCACTCGCGTCGCGCCGCCGCCGTTTAGCATGTCCCTTTCCGGTTGGTTCATCGGGATTGCACTGGCTTTGAACCGAGTTGATTCGGGGGGGACACCGGCCATCTCCTGCTGCAACGAGGGGGGCGAACTCCGGCGAGCCTGGAGCACACCAGCACTTTGCCCGGTGCCATTGCCGCCGCGTTGATCGTCGCGGCCGGCTTTCAGGTCCTTGCCAAGAACTCGGCGGCGGGCGCCGTCGTGCTCGGCGAACATCCGGGAGTGGCCGGCGTGAGCGAAGGAGTCATCCAGCCGGAAGTCCTTCACGTCAACACGGCGAAGACCTGGCGCGGCGGGGAGCAGCAGATAGTCTATCTTCTGCGGGGCCTGCGGGACAGAGGCCTGCGGGCCGAAGCCGTCTGCCGGCCGGGCAGCCCCCTTGCCAGGCGCGCCAGGAGCATTGGTGCAACCGTCCACGAGGTCCCGGTGAGGTTTGAGCTCGACCCCCTGGCGGCACTGCGGCTGGCCCGTCTGGCCCGGCGGCGAGGCTTCAACATCCTGCACGCCCACACGGCCCACGCCCACGGCATCGTGTGGGTGGCCCGACACCTTTTTCCGGCAGGCTATCGGGTGGTGGTCCATCGGCGGACCGAGTTTCCTCCGGGCAAGGGCGCGTTTGGCTTGGCCCGCATCAAGTACCGCTTCGGCGTGGAAGCCTACATCGCAATCAGCAACCGCATGAAGGAAATCCTGGTGGAGGCGGGCATCAAGCCGTGGCGGGTCTTCCCCGTGCGAAGCGCCACCGATCCGCAGCGGTTCGTTCATACACAGCCGGACTTCGAACTGCGGCGCAAACTCGGCATTCCACATGACGCCTGCGTGGTAGGCAACATCGCCTACCTGGTCCCCCACAAGGATCATGCGAACCTCCTCAAGGCCGCCTCCATCGCCATTCGAGAGGTCCCGAACCTCTGGGTCGTGATCGTCGGCACAGGGCCGCTGCGGGAGCGCATCGTCCGCCGGGCCCAAGAGCTCGGCCTGTCCGAAAGGCTCGTGCTGACCGGCTTCCGGAACGACATACCGCAGCTCATCCGCATGTTCGACGTGTTCGCGCTCAGCAGCTCGGAGGAAGGGATTTGCAGCACGCTGCTGGACGTGATGGCGAGCGGCCGCCCCATCGTGGCCACCGACGCCGCCGGTGTGCGGGAGGCCGTGCTCGACAGCGAGAGCGGCATCGTGGTGCCCGTCAAGGACCCTGAGGCTCTCGCGGCGGGTGTGGTCCGAATGGTCCGGAACCCGCAGATGGCACGGCGCATGGTCGCAAAAGGGCGCGAGCGGGCGCTGCGGCACTTCAACGTGGACGCGCTGACCGAGAAGACGCTCGCAGTCTACCGGCGGGTGCTCGCCGGACAGGTGGGGCCGGGGCATCCCGTGCCACCGGAGCCGTGAGAGGACCCATCGTGCGGCCGTCCTGATCGGAGCCCCGCGCCTCGTCTCCGCATGGCGCGGCAGGGGCGAGCCAGGGGAATGGCACCCGGGGACGAACGAGCGACGGCGCCGAACGCTGACGTCTCAGCGCTGCCCCCTTCCCGTTCGCAGGTCGTAGATCTCGATGGCGGGGATTCTGCTGGGCGAGTCGCGCCCGGGCCACGCCATGCTCCCATAGGACTGCGCCACGTCCCCGGCGGCGTTGAGCAGTCGAAGCAATGGCTCGCGGCTTTCCAGGTCAACCTCCGGCAGGTAGCCGGGCTGCTCTTGCCCCTCGTAGACGTACCGGTAGGTCTCGCTGAGGCGGCGCAGTTCCGACCAGTTCACCAACACGTGAGTGACGCCCCGGGACTTCAGCTCGCTCACGGCGCGGGCCAGATCATCGCGCGCCAGCCGCAGGGCAGGTTCGATAGGGTGGTCATTGAAGACCGTGCTGTAGAGCACAGGGCGCTCGAAGTGGTATGTGCGGGCCTCCCCCACCAGCATCACCCCCGCGCCCGACGGGACGTTGTCCGGGTCCTTGATCCACTCGACGGCCCGCAGGTAAGAGAAGCCCCCTCGGCGAGCCATCTGCGACAGTCCCCTTCCCGCAAGCACGGCGGCCGGGCCGCCGGCGGATGCTGCGACAGCGGCCTGGTAGAAGAGCGCAAAAAACGCAAGCACCAGTGCCAGCGTGCGGCAGATGCCGCCCGGCAGGCGCCCGCGTTGCGCGGCGACGAAGCCCCCCGCCGACAGGACCGAAAGCACTACGAGCGAGGGGGCGAGGAAACGCGCGATTCGATGCGTAACCGCGCCCCACAGCAGCACCACTGCCAACGCGTAACAGAGGAAGAACGCCACAGGCCCGATGCGTGCCTTCCACGGGGAGCCTTCCCGCCCCGCCGCCTCACTCCGCGGCGTAAGGAGGAGCATGGGGATGAAAACGACCGCCAGAGGGCCGGCGAAGCCCTTTGACATGGGTCCCACATGCCCGGTCAGGAACCGCCAGATCTCCACGGGGAAGTCCGCGATGGACCGCAGGGGCGGCGCTGCGTGCGCGGCGGCGAACTTGGCGGCCTGCTCCGCCGACCAGCCCCGGGCGCCGAACACAGCATCCAGCAGGGGAAAAACTGGGTTGCCGGTTGCCGCCGCGTTCTTCACAAACCAGGGCAGCACGGCCAGAAGCGCACAGCCGCCAAAAAGGGCCGCCGGGACCAGCCTCCGGCGCCAGGTGTCATTCCGAAAGAAACAAACCCCGAGCACGACCACCCCGAGCGGCAAACAGAGCATCAGCACCGCGGTGTACTTCACCGCCACAGCAAGGCCACAGCACAGCCCGCCCAGGATGAGGTAGGACCTGCGGGCCAGGCGGCCTTTCTCTCCGAAGAGCCACTCCAGCACGGCCAGCAGTGCCAGAGCCGTGTAGAAACAGCGGGCGAGGGTAATGTGCCCCCGGACGACCGTCACCATGAAAAGCGGGCAGCTCAAGAAGAAGACCGCCGCCGGCAGGGCGGCTTCCCTGCGCACGAAGCGGGCGGCGATCGTGCCGGCTGCCAGGGCCGCCAGGGCCCCGAAGCCCACCTGGATGAGCACAGCCACGCCCATCCCGACCGACCTGGAACCGCCCAGGACGATCCCGAGCAGATAGAGCATCTCCACCTGCGCGGGGAAGCCGGCATAGACGTTGTGCGGTAGAAAGCGCACCTTCCCGGCGGCGAAGTACTCACCAGGGGCACCGAGATGATACCCCAGGGTGTCGTAGTCCAGAACCGGCGTGCCCGCGCAGAGAATGCCGACCACAACGATGGCCACTCCCGCCAAGGCGAGCCCCCATTCGAACCGCCCCCACGAGCTGACCCACTGCCGCGCCTGGCGCCGGAGATCTGTGAGCACTGTCCTCAGCTCACGGAACCCCACCAGGAACATGACGGCCATCAGACCCCAGAAGACCCCCGCCTGAAGGATTCCAGCAACGCCGAGAGCGAGAGTGGCGTAGGCCGAGATTCCCAGCCCGATAGCCGCCGCGAACAGCAGTCGCGCCAGGGGCGGACTACCTTCGGCCCGCATCAGCCCGAGCGCGGCTGCCCCCACCGAGGCACTGGAGAGGAAAATAACCGCGCTCAGGAGCAGTGGCCAACCCACCAGAGCCGTCAGCCGAAACGCAAGCAGGAATGGTACGGGGGGCAGAGCGTCGGCCGGCCGGTTGGTCCAGGCGCCCAGCATCCAGCCCACCAGGCAGGTCAGCACCAGCGCGCCGGCAATGACCCACGGCAAGAGCGAGCCACGTTTTTCCCTGTGGGCATTGTCACTTGCCACGGCCGGCTCAGACCTCCGTCAGTTTCTTGCCCGCCCTGTGGGCAAGATACAGGATGCAGGAGCGGCAGCCCTGCTGGGAACTGCAGAAATCATTGTAAAGCTGATGCAGCCCCTGCTGGCGGCGAGCGGAGTTCAGAACGCGGGAAGCGTCGCCGATGTCACTGAACATCACCTGGCGCATTCGGCGCAGGACGGTGTTGGGAGCCCGGCGTGGAAGCCCGCTCCAGAGCCCGTGCAGGCGGCCCGCCAGCTCGGCGTCGTCGGCGGACCGCAGGTGGGCGAGCAACAGCGGGATCAGCACGTCAACGAGTATGCTGAGCGCCCTTTCCTCGCCGATGAGGCTCCGAGGACGGCCGAGCTTCTTGCCCCCGAAGGTGTAGCGGCGCGACCAGTAGGGATGTTCAAGGTCGGCGAAAACCCGTGTCAGGGCCCTCCTGACCGTTGTGTCGAGCCGGCGGCCCTCCTCGGCCTGGGTCGTGCGGAGGATTCGCACCACGTGACCACACAGCCCGCTTCCCAGGTGCCGGGCGTAGAGGCACGCGAGGGCG
>JAUWZH010000210.1 GCA_030615435.1 Candidatus Brocadiaceae bacterium
CTGCTTCAAAGCTCGCCTGCCTGGACTACCGTATAATCCGTATAACTTATACCCCGGAGCCAGCAGCAGGGCAAACCACACGGCCCGACAGACAGCCTCTGCGGGCCTCAGCATGCTGGTGGGGGCTATGAGGGGGCGGGAACGGTCGGGCTCAAACGCTGCCGAGGAACTCGTCTACAAAACGGATGTCGAAGTTGCCGCTGGCGTAACCTCGGTGCTCGATCAGGTCGCGGTAGAACGGAATCGTGGTCTTCACTCCGCTGATGGTGAACTCCTGCAGCGCCCTTCGCATGGTGTTGAGGGCCTCCGTGCGGTTGGGGCCGTAGGCGATGAGCTTGGCGACCATGGAATCGTAGAACGGGGGGACCTCGTAGCCGCTGTAGACGTGGGTGTCCACGCGCACACCCGGCCCGCCCGGGGGGATGAACTCAGTGATGCGCCCGGGGCTGCTGCGGAACCCGTCGGCGGGATTCTCAGCGTTCACCCGGCACTCGATGGCCACACCCCTGAAAGCGAGCTTTTTCTGGTGGTAGGGGAGCTTCTCCCCGGCCGCCACCTTTATCTGTTCCTTGACAATGTCCACGCCGCTGACCACCTCGGTAATCGGGTGCTCGACCTGGAGGCGGGTGTTCATCTCCATGAAGTAGTAACGCCCGTCCCCGTTCACGAGGAACTCCACCGTGCCGGCGCCGGTATAGCCTACGGCTCTGGCAAGCTGAACGGCGGCCTTGGAAATGGCGGACCTCGTGTCGTCGCTGACTCCCGGCGCGGGGGTCTCTTCGATGAGCTTCTGATAGCGCCTCTGGATGGAACAGTCGCGTTCGCCGAGGTGGATGACGCTTCCGCGGTTGTCGGCCAGTATCTGGACCTCTACGTGGCGGGCCTTATCGAGCATCTTCTCGATGTAGACCGAATCGTCCTTGAAGGCCTTCTCGGCTTCCGAGCGGGCAAGGGCGAGCATGTTCCTGAGGCTTATCTCGTTGTGGGCAATGCGCATGCCGCGCCCGCCGCCCCCGGCCGCCGCTTTGATTATGATGGGGTAGCCGATCTCCTGGGCAAGCTTCACGGCCTCGTCATCGCTCTCTATCGCCCCTTCGCTGCCGGGCAGGACGGGGATCTTCCTGTCCTTGGCAATGTGGCGGGCCTCCACCTTGTTGCCCATCTTGCGCATCACGTCCGAACGGGGCCCGATGAAAACGATGTTGGAATCCTCGCAGATCTCCACGAACTCCGTGCTCTCGGCCAGGAACCCATAGCCGGGGTGAATGGCGTCCACATTGGTGATCTCGGCAGCCGCGATGATGCGGGCCACGTTCAGATAGCTCTCGGCGGCCGGCGGCGGCCCGATGCACACCGAGTCGTCCGCGAACTCCAGGTACTTCGCCCCCGCATCCGCCGTGGAGTATACGACAACGCTCTCCACCCCCAGGTCTGCGCAGGCCCTCAGCACGCGCAGGGCTACTTCACCTCTGTTTGCTATGAGAACCCTGGAGAACATACTCCACGCCCTCTCTGAGCTACGTCGGCCCGAATGACCGCCGAAGACGATCCTGCCGGCAAACGGCCCCTATTGCTCAAGAGGCCTGGCCAGGAAAAGCACCTGGCCGAACTCGACCGCCTCGGCGTTCTGCAGCAGAATCTCCACGATCTCCCCGGACAACCCCGCCTTCATTTCGTTCATCACCTTCATGGCCTCGATTATGCAGACCACCGTGTCGGGCTCTACGATCGTGCCTGTGGTGACATACGGCTCGGCGCCATCGCTGGGAGAGCGATAGAAGGTGCCTACCATCGGAGAGGTGATTTCCAGCAGGTTGTCCTCGGCTTTCGCCGGAGGTTTCTCCTCGCGGCCCTCGGTCGGTTCAGCCGCCACTTCCTCAAGGACCTGCGCCTGAAGGCCCCCCTCGGGCTGCTGAGCTGCGGAGATGCTCGTCTTGAGCCTGATGCGCAGCTCTGGTTCCTCCACCTCCAGCTCGGCCAGCCCGTTCTCCGCCATCAAAGCCACGAGCCGGCGAATCTTCTCAATGACATCCATTGCGGTGGCCTTTATCTCTTTTGGCCTCGGCGTGCACCTGCACCCGCGGGCCGCACTCCGGGAGTTCTCCGAGCCCTCTCGACCGCCCTACCCGGTGCCCGAACAGGAACCCGACCCGTCACCCGCCCCCCGAGGGCCGTCCATTCGGCAGCCGGGCTCTCTTTCCAGGGAACTGAGGACCTCACACCCCCCATCGGTGACCACGACCACGTCCTCGATCCGGACGCCGCCTTCGCCGGGCACGTATATCCCGGGCTCGACGGTCACCACCATCCCGGGCAGCAGCACGTCCACCTCCCCCGCCGCCAACCTCGGGGCCTCGTGCACCGTCAGTCCCACCCCGTGTCCCACACTGTGACCGAAGTTGGGCCCGTAGCCAGCCCGGGCAACAACCGTGCGGGCAGCACGGTCCACCTCACCGCACGACACGCCCGGCGCCAACTTCTCAAGTGCGGCTTCCTGCGCCTCAAGAACGACTTGCGCCAGTTCTCGCACGCGCCGCGGCATTGTACCTGTGCCCACAATGCGTGTCAAGTCGGAATGATAGCCCCCGACCCGCGCTCCCCAGTCCACCAGAACGACGCCGTCGGGGCCTACCTGGCGCTCCGTGCAGACCGCGTGGGGAAGGCTGGCGCGCTCGCCCACGGCGCAGATCGTATCGAACGCCGCCCTTTCCGCCCCCGCCACCACCATTTCCCACTCCAGCCGACCTGCAAGCCATCTCTCGGTGCGGCCTGGCTGCACCTGCTGCACGAAGCGCAGGAAGGCGCGCTCGGCGAGGCGCACTGCGAGCGCTATGGCCTTTGCCTCCTCGCGGCTCTTGCGCGCGCGCATTCGCTCCGGCAGGCCCTCCCCGCACGGCACGAGGCGTGCCTGCACGAGTTCAGAGCTGAGCGCCTGCCAATCGGCGTAAGCCAGATGGCGCGAGGTGAACGCGATTCTCCTCAGGCCCATCCGGCGGCTCAGCAGTCCGACGGTGGCGGCCATGCCCTTTTGCCGCAGGACGATTTCGTCCACGAGCGCTTCCGCCCCGGCCTGCTCCTCGAAGCGCGAGTCGGTGATGAGCCCGGACCAGTCCCGGGTCACCAGCAGGGTACTCTCCTCGCCGGTAAACCCCGACAGATAGCGGACGTCGGCCGGATCAACGACCCAGTAGGCGTCGAGCCGCATGGACGGCAGGCGGCTGCGGAAGTATTCCATGCGCTGCGCAACGGTCCTGGAAGGCAAGGTGTTCAGGTTCATGCGCCCCTCGCAGCGGATTCACACGGGAGAACGCCGCGGGGATTATAGGCGGCGCGGGAGGCGAGGCGCAAGCCGCTTAGACAGGCCGTGCGGCGGGCTGGTATAATCCTCTGTGTGCCTCAGAGTGGACTGGAGAGAATGATCCGGAAACCGAACAGCAACCGCTACCGGACCGTTGAGGGCATAGTGCGAGACCTCCAGCAGGCCGGGCACCAGGCCCTGCTGGCCGGGGGGTGCGTGCGGGACCTCCTGCTGGGCGCCGAGCCGAAGGACTACGACGTCGCCACCAGCGCCACGCCCCCTGAGGTGGAGGGGCTTTTTGCCCGGACCGAGCCGGTGGGAAGCAGGTTCGGCGTGGTGCTCGTCATCGTGGACGGGCGAAGCTACGAGGTGGCGACGTTCCGCACCGAGAATGGCTACGCCGATGGCCGTCACCCGGACAAGGTTGCATTTGCCGCCCTGGTGGAAGAGGATGCTCAGAGGCGGGATTTCACCATAAACGGCATGTACTGGGACCCGATATCGGGAAGGCTCTTCGACCGGGTCGGCGGAATGGAGGACCTGCGCAAGGGGCTCGTGCGGGCCATCGGGGATCCGCAGGCGAGGTTCCGGGCGGACCACCTGCGGATCATTCGCGCCGTGCGGTTTGCGGCCCGTCTCGGATTCCCCGTCGAGCCCTCCACCCGCAGGGCCCTGCAATCGCTGGCGCCGCTGGCAGTGCGCGTGAGCGCGGAGCGGCTTCAGCAGGAACTGCGCATCATCCTGACCGACCGCGATCCGGCGCTCGCCCTGCGTGTAATGGACGAGCTGGGCATCCTCACCTGCATCTTCCCCGAACTGGAGGACGCCAGGGGCTGCGAGCAGCCCGAAAACTACCACCCGGAGGGCGACGTGTTCGTCCACACGATCCTGACGGTGGAGAAACTCGGCTCCCACCCCGCGTTCGTCCTCGCCATGGCCGCCCTTCTGCACGACATCGGCAAGCCGGAGGCGAGCCGGCGCAGTCAACCGAAGCGCTTCCCGGAACATGAGCGGATCGGCTGCGACATGGCGCGTGAGGTCTGCCGCCGTCTGCGCCTGCCGCGATGGGAGACCGACCGCATCTGCTGGCTGGTGAAGCGCCACATGTACTTCAGGAACGCCCCCAAGATGAAGGACAGCACCCTGAAGAGGCTGTTCGCCGAGGCTGGTTTCGAGCAGCTCTGTGAGCTGCATCGCGCCGATGCCCTCGCCAGTTGGGGAAGGCTGGAGCACATGGAGTACGTTCTGGCGAAAAGGCGCTCGATGACCCGGCAGGAGATTGACCCCCCGCCGCTGATCAACGGACAAGATCTGATCGAAAAGGGCTACAAACCCGGGCCGGCCTTCGGTGAGATCCTCGAAGCGGTGCGTGAGAGGCAGCTCCAGGGGGAACTCTCCAGCGGAGACGCGGCGCTGCGGGAGGCGGTGCGAATCGCCGAGCAAATCAATGCTCCGCGCGCCTGAACGGGGCGGGACGGCGCGTTCTCAGCGCGTTTTGCCCTTCGGCTTTGCTTCCTACTGTGAAAACCTTACGTACCGGCACGACGGGGGCGAGTTCAAAGAAACACCCTCAAGCACGGCGCAGAACCGAAGATTCCAAGCATCGGGAGGCTTCGAAGGCTTGCTTCATCCGAGAGAAGGGTGGCCTTGTGGCCACCGAGCGAAGGATTGCGCGGGAATCTGACGTTGCCGGTTGTGG
>JAUWZH010000134.1 GCA_030615435.1 Candidatus Brocadiaceae bacterium
CGCCCGTCGTGGGCCGCGCACGGGCGGCCCGGTAGTTCTCGGGCGGGATCGTGCGCGCGAAGCCCTTCATGAGTTCGAGGCGGGCAAAACGGGGGAATCGGCCTCCTCCCCTGTAATCGAATCGGTCAACGGCCCGCTGCACGCACAGGCACCCCTCGCTGACCAGCTCGGGCAGCCGCACGAGCCTGCCGGCGTGCTTCCTGGCCACGTCCACAATCAGCGGCACGCTCGCTGCCAGCAATTGCCGGCGGATGAGCGCGGCGGCGGCCAGGTGGGCTTCGAGCTCGTCCAGCAGGCCGGCAGGCACGTATCGCTTCGGGTTGATCCGGCCCTTTAGGCGCGCCGCCGCGAACTTCAGGTAATTGTACTTCTGAAACAGCCGGCCCTCCTCCTGGCGGCTGGACGGGGGCCCCGGCGCCTCGCCGGCCATTATCGTCGCCTCCGCATCGTCGCGGTCGAACGGTTGTTCGTAGTGGAACTGCAGGGGCAGGCTCGTGTCCATCACGAGGGCACGAGCGCGGGCCTCATTGGCGATGCGGTATATGCTGCCGCGGGAGCGCCCGAAGCGCATCGAAAGGCCCTGCACAGAGCGTCCTGCGCGGTAGGCGTCGTGGATGCGCAGTTTCTCGTCGGGGCTGAGCCGTTTGCGGCGCGGCGCGGCGGGGGGTTCTTCGGCACGGGCGCCCTGCGTGCGGAGGACGCGGAGGATGGTTTCCTTCGCGCGGCCGCTGCTGCGGGCTACCCTTTCGGCGGCGGCCGTCGGGCTGAGCCCCCCCTCTCCGGACAGCTCCCGGGCCTGGCGCGCGAGGGATTCCCTTTCGGCCTTGCTCAGTCTGGAGAAGCGCCCCGAGCGCACCAGCCGTTCCCTGTGCGCTTCTGCGAAGCCGCGCAGGGCGCCCTCGCGAATGCCGGTGCGCAGCCTCCCGTCGGGGAACAAGTACTTGCGGGAGACCAGTCCCGCGCGGCGCCACCGGTAGACCGTGCGGGTGGAGACGCGGAAGCGTGAGGAGACCTCCTCAACGGTGAAGACCCTCTCCGGCGCCTCGGCCGCCTCGGTGGGCGCACTGCCGGAGACCCTGTCCAGAAGCCGCAGCAGGTCCCCGCGCAACTCTCCTCCGCGGCGCGCATGCACCGGTGCCTCGGCGGGCCGAAACCCCGTGACCCTGAAGTAGATGAACTCATAGGAGTAGCGGGTCTCCGCCTGGAGGGAGGCCAGCAGGGCCTCGATGCGGTCCGCGTGGCGGCGACGCACGGGTTCGGGGCTGAGCAGGAGCTGTTTCTCCAGCGCGGCTGCCCAGCTCTGTGTGTATGAGGCCATCGGTGGGTCCCCTGGAGCCATCGGCGTCTCCACCTTCAGTATACCGGGCAGGACCGTTTTTCTCTAAGGGACCTCGGCGGGCTGTCAGAAGAGGCGCCCCACGCCCTGTTGACCTTTGCAGCAGGGCACGGGTTGTGCTATATTGGTGGCGCCCTTTACTCGCGCCTGATGTTTCAGGGGACAGGATTGGGGAGGGCGCGCCGGCCTCCGGGCCGTGCCGACAACGGACAGGGAGAAGATGGAGAAAGCGGGCAAGACCCAGATCATCGAGCAGTTCCGCGTGCGTGCGGACGATACGGGCTCGCCGGAGGTTCAGATTGCCCTGCTGACGGCGAGGATCAAGGAGCTGACCGAGCACCTTCGTGTGCACAGGAAGGACTTCGGCTCTCGCCAGGGCCTGCTGAAGATGGTGAGCAGACGCGCGGCGCTCCTGCGCTATCTGAGGGGCAGGGGCGAGCGGAGGTACAGAGAGGTCATCGTCGCGCTGGGGCTCCGGAAGTAGCCGGCGAGGGCGAAGGGATTGCTCTCGTGGCCCGCGAGGGCGCGCACGGAGTTTCTCTCGTGCTTTCTTGTTCGGCGGGTCCCTTCGAGAGTCCCTGCGCTCGACCTGTGGCGAGCAGGATCGGTGGTCCCTCGGCCAAAGAAAGCGGCGAGCAGGCAGTGCGGAAGTTTGACCCGCCGTGGGGCAGTTCTAAAGGGGTTCGGGGGGAGGCCACGTGCCCGCACGCTGTCAGTTCCAGCGCCCCCACGCCGTTTGGCGCTGAGGGTTTCTGAGCATCTCTGGCTTTTCGGCCGGGGAAAGTCGTGCTGTGTCGGGCCGCCTCGATTGCATGGGAGATGAGTTGCCCACGTAGAGTGTGCTCACAGAGAATCTGGTCACGGAGGTGAATGCTGTGGTGTGGAAAGTGGAAAGGACAATTGCCGGACGGAAGATGACGTTGGAATCCGGAAGGATGGGCAGACAGGCCGATGGCGCTGTGCTGGTCTCCTATGGTGAGACCGTCGTGCTCGTGGCAGCCGTGGCCGAGCCTTGCAAGAGGGAGCTCGATTTCTTCCCGCTGGGCGTCGAATACCGGGAGAAACAATATGCCGCCGGCAAGATCCCCGGCGGCATCATCAAGCGAGAGGGCCGTCCCACGACCAAGGAAATCGTCACCATGCGCCTGACCGACCGGCCCATTCGGCCGCTCTTCCCGGAAGATTACGCCGAAGAGGTTCAGGTCCAGTGCAACGTGCTGAGCGCCGACGGAGAGAACGATCCGGACGTGCTCTCCATGGTGGGGGCCTCGGCGGCGTTGGCCATCAGCGACATCCCCTTTCAGGGCCCGATCGGCGCCTGCAGGGTGGGCCTGGTGGAGGACGAGTTCGTTATCAATCCCACGCACGAGGAGCGGGAGCGCAGCGAGCTCGAGATGGTCGTGGCCGGCACCTCTGAGGCGATCGTGATGGTGGAGGGCAGCGCCCGCGTGATCCCGGAGGAGGACGTTCTGACGGCCATTGCCGTGGCCCAGGACGTGAACGTGGAACTGACACGGATGATCGGCGAGCTGGTCGCGCTTCGGGAAGCCGACGGCGCGGGGCGGCCCACGCGCAGCTACACGCCGCTGCCGGCGGTGGAGCCGGCACTGGCACGAGTGCAGGAGCGTTACGGCGAGCGCATCGCCGAGCTGGATCGCGCGGAGGCGGGCGGACAGGGAAAGACGGTGAAGCTCGGTCGCCGCGAGGCGATGCAGGCGCTCAGGGACGAGGCGACCCAGGAGCTCCTCGCCGAGCAGATGGAATCGGGCGGAGGCCAAGAAGCAGCCCGAAGTCCGCAGTCGAAAACCGAGAATGTCCTCACCCCCGCCGTGATTCGGCGCGCCTTCGAGAAGCTGGAAGGGCAAGCGCTGCGGCGCCGGGTGCTGGAGACGGGCGCGCGCGACGACGGGCGGACCCCGGACGAGATTCGAGAGGTTACCTGCGAGATCGGCGTGCTGCCGCGCACACACGGCAGCGCCCTGTTCACGCGCGGGGGGACCCAGGCGCTCGTCATAACCACGCTGGGGTCGGTCCGGGATGAGCAGCGGGTGCTTGACCCCCTGGTGCAGGAAGATCCGAAGAAGTTCATGGTGCACTACAATTTCCCGCCCTTCTGCGTCGGGGAGGTGCGGCCCATCCGAGGTCCCGGGCGGCGCGAGATAGGGCACGGGGAACTCTCCGAAAGGGCCCTGCTGCCCGTGCTGCCTTCTCCCGACCGCTTCCCCTACACCATTCGCCTGGTCTCTGACATCCTGGAGAGCAACGGTTCTTCTTCGATGGCGAGCGTCTGCGGGGGGACCCTGAGCATGATGGACGCCGGGGTTCCGATCAAAGATCCTGTCGCAGGGGTTGCGATGGGGGCGATCGTAGAGGGTGAGCGGGCGGTGGTGCTCACTGACATCACGGGGGAGGAGGACCATTACGGCGATATGGACTTGAAGCTGGCGGGCACCCAGAAGGGGGTGACGGCCTTGCAGCTCGACCTGAAGGTCCACGGCGTGGGCAAGGAGGTGCTGCGCAAGGTCATGATGCGGGCCAGGGAGGCCCGCGTGGAGATCCTCAGAACCATGCTCGGCACCATCAGGGCTCCGCGTGCGTCCCTGTCCCCGTATGCCCCGGTGCTGAGGCGCGTGAAGATCGATCCCGAGAAGATCGGCGCCCTCATCGGACCGGGCGGGCGCACTATCAAGCGCCTGGAGAGCGAGTTCCTCTGCGACATCGAGGTGGAGGATGACGGGACCGTGACGGTCAGCGGGGACGCTTCGGCGGACGCGGACGGCGCCATCCGCTACATCGGGAACCTCGGCGCCGGCGTGGAGGTCGGCAAGACCTACGAGGGCCAGGTCACGCAGATCAAGGACTTCGGCGCCATCGTCGAGCTGTTCCCCGGCACCGACGGCCTGTGCCACGTGAGCGAACTGGACCGTTCCTACGTGAAGAACGTCGAGGACGTTTGCAAGGTCGGGGACAAGGTGCGCGTCAAGGTCTTGAGCGTGGAGGGGGACCGAATCAAGTTGAGCCGAAAGGCCGCCCTTGACGAGCAGTAGTCAGGGCTCGCCGGGAGGAGGGGCTGGCGCCTGCCGCACAGGCCCCGTGCTGAGCGCTGAACCATGCAGGATCACCTCAACGTCATGGTGGCCGACAGCGACCGGTCCGTGGTGGAGGCCGTCGGAGAGACGATCCGCGCCATGGGGCACGCCTGCACGTTGGTGAGCGACCCCGAGGAGGCCCTGAGGCAGGCACGCTCCGGTGCCTTCGAGGTGGTCCTCACGAGTCTCGGGATCGGCGGGGGGAAAGGCATGGAGGTGCTGCGGGCGGCACGCGCCTCGTGCCCCGAGGCACAGGTGATCATCATGGCGGAGCAGGAGAACGCCGCCGCCGCCGTCGCCGCCATGAGCGAGGGGGCGAGCACCTACCTGCAGAAACCCCTCAACCGCACGGAACTCTCCGTGGTGGTGGACCGGGCGGCGGAGTACGTCTCGCTGTATCGCGACCGGCAGTCCTTGCAGAGCCAGGTAGTGCGGCGCTACCGGATCGAGAACATCGTCGGCAACAGCCCCCCGATGCTCGGCGTCTTCGAACGAATCCGGCAGGCCGCCGCAACCGAGGCGACCATTCTGATCCAGGGCGAGACGGGCACCGGCAAGGAACTGGTGGCGCGGGCCATCCACTACAACAGCCGCAGGCACAACAACCGCTTCGTGCCCCTGAACTGCGCCGGGCTCGTGGAGAGCCTCCTGGAGAGCGAGCTGTTCGGCCATGAGAAGGGCGCCTTCACCGGCGCCGCGAGGTCCAGGATCGGGATGTTCGAGTACGCCGACCACGGCACGCTGTTCCTTGACGAAGTGGGGGACATGCCCCTCTCCAGCCAGGTGAAGTTGCTGCGCGTGCTGGAGCACGGCGAGATCGTCCGGGTCGGCAGCAACGAGCCCCTCCACGTGGACGTGCGCCTGATAGCCGCCACGCACCGGAACCTGCAGGACAAGCTCCAGGACGGCACTTTCCGCCATGACCTGTTCTACCGCCTCAACGTGGTCACCATTGACCTGCCGCCCCTGCGGCAGAGGCGCTCGGACATCGTGCTGTTGGCTGACTATTTCCTGCGTCGGCTGGCTGAGCAGCACGGCAAGTCCGTCACCGGCATGAGCGCCGGGGTGAAGAAACTGCTCTTCCGCTACGAGTGGCCCGGCAACGTGCGAGAGCTCAGGAACTGCCTGGAGCACATGGTCGTCGTGACCACCGACAGCGAGCTCGCGGAAGACGACCTGCCCGAGTACCTGCTTGCCCGGATGGGAGGTGCGCCGAAAGAATCAACGATCGAGTCCCTGGCCGGCCAGCCCCTGGAGGCGGTCGAGAAGCATCACATCGCCGGGACCCTGGAACTGGTGGGCGGCAACCGGGAGAAGGCGGCCGAGTTGCTCGGCATCGGGGAGAGGACGCTTTACCGGAAGATCCAGAAATACGGGCTTCGCTGAGCCCGCACTGTCCGCATCCGGACACGGCGAGGCGCCCGGGTGTGACAAAGTGTCAGCTCTTGGTTGACGGGGCGTGCGAAAATGTCGTAGTATGGAGCGGGGCATTGCGGCCTCGTGCTGCGGATGGCGCAGGGCAAGCATCAGGACAGAGAGTTGTAACTTGTGGCAGGCCAATGCAATGGGACAAACGCCGGCGGGAGCCGAAATTTGTGGCCGGCCGCATTGAATTTCCGGCACGGCTCTTGCTGATTGAACGGGTAGCTGTCTGTCTCTTAAATCGCGGCGCTCCCACCCAGATGTTAGAAAGCGCCGCGAGCTGTCGGGCGAGTGCCCCCCTCCCCGACAGCAGCCCCTCAGCGGGCGGACTTACCATAAGTCCGCCCGCTTTTTTGGTGCCAGGCGGCGGCCTCCTTTTGCCGGGAGGCCCTCTTTTTGGTATAGTCTTGCTTCTCGCTTCTGAGCGCCAGTGGCGGGGCGAGCGGTGCGTTATCCCGGGGAACGGCTCATGAACTCCCGCAAGTACCGGCTGACCTCTGAATCCGTCGCTGCGGCACACCCCGACAAGCTTGCCGACCAGATAAGCGACGCCGTCCTGGACGCCTTCCTGGCGGAAGACCCCTTCAGCCGCGTGGCGTGCGAGACCCTCGTTACGACCGGGCTGGTTCTGGTGGCCGGTGAGATAACCAGCCGGGCCACGATAAACTGCGCCGACGTGGCTCGCAGCACCATCCGCGAGATAGGATACACCGACGCCCGCATGGGGTTCGATGCGGAGAGTTGCTCGGTGCTGGTGGCGCTGGACCGCCAGTCGCCCGACATCGCGATGGGCGTGGACGAGGACGGCTCCAGGGGCAAGAGGCTCGGAGCGGGCGACCAGGGAATGATGGTCGGGTTCGCCTGCAACGAGACCCCTCAGTACATGCCCCTGCCGATCCAGTTGGCCCACGAGCTGGTGGCCCGCCTGGCGGCGGTGCGCACGCAGGGCATCCTGCCCTACCTGCGCCCCGATGGCAAGAGCCAGGTCACGGTACAGTACGAGGGGCTGAGGCCCGTGCGGCTGGACACGGTCGTCCTCAGTGCCCAGCACGAGCCGGACGTGGGGCAGGAGCAGATCCGCTCCGACGTGATAGAACACGTCATCCTTCCGTGTGTGCCGGAGC
>JAUWZH010000161.1 GCA_030615435.1 Candidatus Brocadiaceae bacterium
TACCTTCCCCGCGCTGTGCTGTCAACCGTAATTCCACGGGAATCACCCGCGATTACGTGGCAACCTTGCGGCCAACACACAGAAGCGGCCATAAACTGGCACTTGGGAAGGCCATTTCGGCTTCCCCCGCGATACCTCCCCGGGCAGGCCCTTGCAATCACGTTTGCGTCGTCTTTCCCGTCCTTCTGGAGGGGAGGCGAAGGCCTGTGAATCACGGCGGGCCGGACACGTTCCTTCCAGCCCGCCTCACCTGCCGCTCACGTAAGGGCTGACGCTGATCTGCTCGGGGACGGCCACCGGGGCGAAACGAGGGTCCGAGTAGTGCGGGATCGCCGCCGGGCCGCCTATCAGGTAGATGAACTCGTCCACGAACTCCTGCGTGGGGCCATCCAGTTTGTTGATGTAGTGGAGCGGCACGCTGCGCTCCCTGGCGGCGATCTTCTCCACCTCGCACAGCGCGGTCACGGTGCGCCCGCCCTCCCTGCGCAGGATGACGGACTTGCTGGTCTGGCCCTCCTCCAGGGCATCAACGCAGGCCGCCCCGACCTTGTAGGCCTCGGAGGCGTCCACCGGCGACATCATGCAACTGCGCTGCATGTGCTGGGGCACCAGCGCCAGCTCCTTTACTTTGCCGTGCACGCAGTCCACCTTCAGCTCCTGGGCGCAGAGCTGGGCGAGGAAGATGGCCGTGGAGAAGGATCTGGAGCGGCCGTGCTGGACGTTTCCGTGCTCATCGAGCTTCAGCTCCGCCCCGTAGATCTCGGCGATGCTCTTGTTTTCCCGGGCGTCGGTGAGGTCTTCCTGCACCACGATCACCGCCTCGCCGAGGCGCGAGATCACATCGGCCGTCCTGCTCAGGAACTCCTCCTTGTCGAAGGGGATCTCCTTGCTCAGCACGATGTGCGGGGGCCGGTCGGGAACCAGTTCGCCCTTCGGGTCCACCTTTGCGAAACCGGTGCCCTGGGCCAGCCAGCCGGCTTTTCGACCCATCACCTGGTAGATGGCCACCGGCGCGATCGCCACGCCCTCGACGACCTTCCCGTCCACCTCGAAGTTGCCCCTGGTGAGGTAAGAGGAGTAATCGCTGTGGACGTTCTTCAGGGCGGTGGCGTTGTAGAGGGCGGCTGAGCCGTAGCCGGGACAGTGGTGGGTCTCGGGCAGGTCGTTGTCCACGGTCTTGATTCCGTGGATGAGCTGCAGGTCGGCGAACTCGCCGAGGCCGCGGAGCTGGTCGGCGGAGTCATTGCCGCCGAAGTAAACCACCGCGCTGATGCCCAGGGCCTCCAGGTGCTGCGCTATCTTGCGGTACTGCTCTTCGTTCGGCTTGATGCGCGTGGTGCGCAGGGACGCGCCGGGGCCGTTGAAGGCGAAGGACATGGGGTCGGTGTCGGTGAGCCTGACGATGTTGCCCTCGATGTTGGCGTTGAGCACCCCCTCGAGGCCGTTGATCATCCCGTAGATCTCCCAGCCCGCCTTCTGGGCCTGGTCCACGGCGCCGGCCACTTCCCAGTCAATCACTGGCGTCGGCCCGCCGGACTCACCCAGGATCACTCTCTTTGCCATTGCCGGTGCGCTCCCCTACGTTTCGGAGCAGTGAAGTTGCGAACCCAGCGCGGCCGGCAGTATATCCAGATCGCGCCGCAGCGGCAAGGAGAAGGGTGTTCCGGCACGTGCCGTCCCTGCGCAGTGGGGGGAAAAATGGGAAATTCGGTTGACGAAGTTCCGAAATCCTGTATATTAAGCTACTTGCCTGCGTTTCATTTATCTGCCTGCCTCTGAATCAGATGCAGCCCGCCCGTTCTCCAAACACAGAGCGGGGAGTTTTCGTCTCTGACTTCACATCATGTCTGAGAGGGCCCACAAAGACCTGGCCAAGCAGTATCATCTCAGCGTGGAACAGGTGCGGGAGTTGATGCAGCTCCTCAGCGACGAGGTGAGCGCACCGTTCATCTTGCGCTATCGCAAGGACCTGGCGGCAAACCTCAGCACCGACGACCTCGACGCGCTGCGTCGGGAAGCCCGGCGCCTGGAGACCCTGGAGAGGGAGAGAAGGAGGCTCTTCAGGAAGCTGGAGGAACAAGGCGTCCTCGGCGAGGAGCTCGGTCAGAAACTCAACTCGGCCGAGACGACAAGCGAGCTGATTGATTACTACGTGCCGTTCCGTCCCCGCAAGCGCTCTCGCTCGCGCCTGGCCTTTGCGCAGGGGCTTGAGGGCCTCGCCCGTCAGGTCTTCATGCAGGAGGACCCCATCCCGCTCCTCTCCGAGGCCGCAGCGGCCTACATTGACCCGGAGAAGGGCCTCACGGATGTGGGAGAGGTGCTCGAGGGCGCCTTTCACATCATCTGCGACTGGATGGCGGAGGAGAAGTCACATCGCGACAGGCAGCGAGAGGTGCTAAGGAAACAAGGAGCCCTCGCCTCTTGGGCCTTCAAGAAGTCCCTTCCGCGTCGGCTGCGGGGCGAGTTCCGCGATTACCTGCACTTCGAGGCCCCCCTGCAGGACGTCCATCCCTACCACGTGCTGTGCATGATGCGAGGGAAGCGGCTGAAGATCCTCAACTACGGGGTGAGACCGTCACTGGCCGGGATGTATCGGGCTGCGGCGGACCTCTACTTGAGAGGGGGCGCCGAGCAATTCAACCAGATTGACGTGCGCTTTCACGAGACCCAGGGCGCTCCGAAAGGCGCGGCACTCGGCGAGCTGAGCGGGGCGGAGTTCCTCTACTGGTGCATCAGGATCAGCCTCACGAAAGCGCTCGTGCCCATCCTGACCCGCGAAGTGGAGCGGCAGTTGCGCAAGAAGGCCGAGGAGCTCGGCGCCGACATAATCAAGCGCAACCTGCGCTCCCAACTGATGGTGCGGCCGCTGAAGGGACACCGTGTGCTGGGCATAAGTCCTGGTTACAGAACGGGTTGCAAGCTCGCAGCCCTCGACGAGAACGGGGGCGTGCTGGAGACTGCGATCGTCTATCCCCACACGCCCCGCTTTGAGAGCGATGAGGCGAAGGCCGAGATCGTCGCACTCATTCAGCGCCACGAGCTCGACGTGGCGGCCATCGGGGAGGGCACCGCCTGGCAGGAGACCGAGCGTCTGATCTCGGAGGTGATCTCGGAGAGCTGCCCCGAGTTCCGATACGCGGTGGTGAGCGAAATGGGCGCGCAGGCCTATGCGGGCAGTTCGCTCGCCAATAGAGAGCTGCGCGGCCTGAGCCGCCCCTTGCAGACGGCCGTGGCGCTGGGCCGCCAGTTGCTGGACCCTCTCGCCGAGCTGACGAAGGTGGGACTCCGCGATCTGTGCTCCCCCCGCTACGTGAAGGAGGTGGAGGACTCCACGCTGGAAAAGACTCTGCGACGGGCGGCCGAAGAATGTGTCGCAGAGGTCGGTCCCGACCTCAACAGCTCCCCCCGGAGCGTGCTGAAGTACGTGCCGGGACTCGACAGCACCACCGCCCTCGAGGTGGTGAAGTACCGCGAGCAGAATGGGGCCTTCGCGAATCGGAGCAGGCTCAGGGAGGTGCCCAAAGTCGACGAGGGAATCTGGCGCGGGGCCGTTGGCTTCGTCAAGGTCTCTGAATCCGAGAACCCGCTTGACGCCACGCGGATCCATCCCGACGACTACCCGGTGGCCGTGGCGATCCTCGAGCAGCTCGGCATGAGCCCGGAGGACCTGCGCGAGAAAGAGGGAAGGGCAAAGATCGCAAGTAAGCGCGGCGAGGTGAAGTTCGCCGAGTTGGAAAAGCAGTTCAACGTTCACTACCTGTATCTGAAGGACATGCTCGACGAGCTGGCCAATCCGTGGCCCGACCCGCGCCTCAACGAGGACGGACCGATGCTGCGGCGCCATGAGCTTGCCTTCGAGGACCTCGAGCCGGGCCAGACGCTCTACGGCACCGTGCGGAAGGTGGTGGGATTCGGGGCGTTCGTGGACGTCGGCGTGAGCGAGGACGGTCTGGTGCACATCAGCGAGCTGGCCGACGAATTCGTCCCGAGCCCCTACGACGTGGTTTCGACCGGCGACCTGGTGAAAGTGCGGGTGGTGGAGGTGGATGCGGAGAAACGGCGCATCGCCCTTTCAATGCGTTCGGAGGGTTCCCGAAGGGTGGCGCCCAAGGGGGAGCGGACCGGGCGGAAGCGTCGCCCCTCCAGGAGGCTCCCCGTCGGGACTCGCCAGGAGGGAGTCGCCGTCGCGCAGAAGGTCAGCCCCAAGGGGGGAATACGCGCTCCGCAGAGCACCCTGGGAAAGGAAAGCTGGCGAGTGAAGAAGGTCGCCGCCTTTGCCCGCAAGGGCAGGGCAGAAGAGAAGGCGCCCGATTCCGGCGGCAAAGAAGTGGCCGGGCGAAAGCGCCGTCAGCCCGAGGAAAAACACAGGCCGAGGCCCGCAAGGCTCGATGAACTGCTCGACAAGCTCGACTTCGCGGCGATCGAGAGACGGGGTGAACAGAAGCAGTGACCGAGGCCGCGGAGCCGATGCCTTTCGGGGGAGCCCGGCGCGTCGCGATGCTCCGGGGAAAACACATCGGCCGCAGACACCTCAGAGGGGCGGAGCGCTGACAACGGCCCCATCGTCCAGAGGCTAGGACACCGGACTTTCGATCCGGCAACCGGGGTTCGATTCCCCGTGGGGTCACCACAACGCGAGATGGTTCCCGAGAGGCGCCGGGCCGCTGTTTTTGCAATGGCGTTCGGGGACCGGCGGTGATTCAGCCGTGAGAGCAAGACGGGCGCAGCAGAAAACCGGCCTGCCGTTGTGGCAGGCCGGCCTTCTGAAGGGAGAAGGGAGAATAGGAGACCTGTTCGGTAGATAACGTCCTGGCGTCTCGCCTCGCTTTCTTCGGCAATCACCCCGGGCCGGGGCCTTGCGCCGCGAGGAAAGCTCAGAACACCTCGCTTGCCTCCACGTCGCGGAAAAGCTTCTCCAGAGACGGCGCGTCGTCGTCGGATTCACCCGTGCCGACGTCCGCGCCTGCCCCCTCGTAGGCCTTCCACACAGCGGGCTGCTCGCTCGCAGCGCAACGCCGTTCCTGTTCCTGCTTGCACTCCAGGCACAGGGTGGCAAACGGCCGTGCCTTCAGACGGCGCCTGGTGATCTTCGTCTCGCAGTTCTGGCATGTGCCGTAGCTGCCCTCCCGGAGCACCCTGAGGGCCTCCTCGATCTGGCCGATGACCACGGAATCCGACTCGGCGATGCGGGCCGCCAGGTCGTCCATCTCGCTGTCGGAGGCGATGTCCATGAATTCTGTGGGAGCATGGGCCGACATGCAATGGGTCCTGGCGAGACGCTCCTGAAGTGCCCGCAGCAGTTGCCGTTCGAGCGAGGTAAGCTGGTTGACGAGCTGTTGGTTGTAGTTGGCTGTGATTGTGTTTCTGGTCTTGGCTTTTCTCATCAGGCACCTCCAGAAAATGTAATCGCAAAACCCGTGCCAATATGGCCTTCGTTCGCGCTTCGACGGAACCCCGTCCTCCAGTCCGTGGCACGCAGCGCCTGCGCTGAGACCGTTGAGGGTCTCTACGCCTGACTCTCGGACGGGACGGCTCGCCGACACTTCTTTCGGCCCTCCGACACGCGGCGGCGTTCACGGGTGTTACACTTGTGTCACATTCACCTATTATTAGTCGCAACACCCGGGCGCCAGGTTCACGGAATCGCGTATTTGGCTGGCGTATCGGAGGTTATTGATCGCAGCAAGAGAAACGCCCCGCTTGACCCGAGGCAGCGGCGCAAGAGGTATCGCGCGCCGGCGGGGACGCTGATGCGCGTGAGGGCTGCCGATCTGCGCTTCGAGTGTGGGTTTTCCCCCTTGGGTGTTGCAAAATCACACACTCTCTGCCTGAGGCGGGCGGTGCCCATGTGCAATGTCAAAACGCGGAGAGGCTTCTTCGGGTCAGAAATCCGGCCTCGGGGTCCCCGCCACCGGTTCTTCGGCTACTACGCGACAGGTTCCACTGGGATGCAATGAGGCGCTGTGTGCCGGAGCTCCAATGGCGCGCCACTGGACGTGGGGCGGGGCATCGTCTACAATCCGCTGAACCTGCCTGACTGGGACGCCTGGAGGGATCGCCCCCGTCGCGCGGGAGCGGCTCTACGACCTACTGTGAAAACCTTACGTACCGGCACGACGGGGCGAGCTGAAAGAAACACCCTCAAGCACGGCGCAGAACCGAAGATTCCAAGCATCGGGAGGCTTCGAAGGCTTGCTTCATCCGAGAGAAGGGTGGCCTTGTG